>NZ_LSJW01000072.1:0-69128 GCF_001557335.1 Microbacterium sp. CCH5-D1 | reverse complement strand
GGCTTGGGGGCGTCGGGGGTGGTGGGGTTCTGGTCTTCGGTTGCCATTGCAGTCCTTCTAACGGTTGGAACGGGAGAACGCAACCACCTCACAGGCATCGCGTTCAGAGCGATATGTTCGCTCTGCAAGTAAGAGTCCCGTTCCGGCCGATTCGTCACAAAAAAGTTTGAGAAAGTTTTCAGACCCATGACCTCACCACGGAAGCAAGGCCTAGGAGTCGTCGCGGACGAGATCCTCGTCGAACGTGCATCCCAGGGCGATCCGGCTGCGTTCGAGGTGCTGATCCGCAGGCACGCGCCGCTCATGCGCGCGTATGTCAGCCGCATTGTGGGGTCACTCAGCGAAGCCGACGACGTCGTGCAAGAGTCCCTTTACACCGCGTGGCGGCGCCTGCCGGAGCTACGTGATCCGACGGCGGTGAAAGCCTGGTTGATGCAGATCGCCAGCCGGCAGGCGTTCAAACACCTCCGCCGCCGCCCACCCGAAGATCCGCTTCCCATCCTGGAAACAGCCCACCCGCTCGATACTCAGCCGGAGGACGTCGCGATCCGAAACGCTCAGCTCCAAGCCCTCGCCGGGGCGTTGGACACCCTCGCCCCTGACCTCCGGCAAGCCTGGTTGCTGCGGGAGATCGCCGAGCTCAGTTACGACGACATCGCGAAACAACTCGACATCCCCCGCACAACCGTCCGCGGGAAACTAGCTAGAGCACGCGCGTCTATCTACGCGCAGATGGAGGAATGGCGGTGACTGACACGACACCCCGCACGCTGGACTGCGGAAAGACCATCGAAGAGCTCAGTGACTACCTCTCCGCTGACCGCATCCCCTACGACCCGTCCATCGAGACCTGCCCGGAATGCCTCAACGCCCTCCAGGCACTCACTGGCGTGTCGCAGCTCAGCCGAGACCTGCTCGCCCATGACGCGGCGAATCTTCCCGCGCCGCCGGCGAACTGGATGGAGCAGATCATGTCGACCATCCATGACGAGGTCCGCGCCGGCAGGTCGGTGCCGCTGCACCACCCTGACCCCCGCGTGATCCTCACTGTCACCGAGGGGGCACTGCGCGCCCTGATCCGCAGTGTTGGCGACACCGTGCCCGGAATCATCATCGGAAAATGCCAGTTCGACGGGGACGTCGAAACCGCCGGGGCACCGGTCGATGTCACCGTGACTGCCAGCATTGCCTGGAAGTACCCGATTCCCGAAGCCGTCAGGGAACTGCGCGACGCTGTCCGGGACGCACTGTCCACCCACAGTCACCTGAACATCATGTTGATCAACGTCACGGTCGAAGACCTGCACGGTCACAACACCACCGAGGAGATGCCATGAGCAACGACATCGACACACCCCTCTCCCCTGACGCCCTGGACCCGGACACCCTCACCGCGGCGGTGCTCGAGATCGACGGCGTCCTCGACATCTACCCGCCGGCACCCACCCTCACACAGGCGCCCCAGCTGGTCGCCGCTCTGATAACGGGCGCCCCATCCCGGATCAATCGGGTCGACGTGCGAAGCGACGGAACCGCGCACACCCTCACTGCCCGAATCGGCACCCATCGCCACACCCCCGCACCGCAAGCCGCAGCCCACGTGGCGGACGCCCTCCTCGCCCGCATCCCCGACGGCCACGATGCGACCGTGACCGTCCAGATCTCCCGCATCGCCTAAGACGAGCCGCGTGCCTTGTTGCCCACAGCGGCGTTGGAATTCACCGACGACACCCTCCTGTTTGCCGCAATCGGCGTGATGACCCTCGCCGCAGCCCTCCTCCCGCGGCTGCTCGGGAAGCTTCCCATCTCGGTCCCGATGGTGTTCCTCGCCGCGGGCATCATCGTGTTCGCCCTTATCCCCGACCTCCCCGACCCGCACCCGAGCGATCACCCCGAGATCACGCTGCGTTTGACGGAGATCTGCGTCCTGGTCTCCCTCATGGGCGCCGGTCTTGCCATCAACCGGCCGTTGCGCTGGCGAACCTGGTCCACCACCTGGCGGCTGCTGGCCATCACCATGCCGCTGTCCATCGCCGCCGTCGCGATCCTCGGATGGGTGGGGCTCGGACTCGGAGCCGCCAGCGCTCTCCTCCTCGCCGCAGCTCTCGCCCCCACCGACCCCGTGCTCGCCACCGAGGTGCAAGTCAGCGAACCCGTCGACGACGAGAACGCCGACGACGAGGTGCGGTTCGCGCTCACTTCCGAAGCCGGCCTCAACGATGGCCTCGCATTCCCCTTCACCTATGCCGCCATCGCCATCAGCATGGTCGGCCTCGCCCCGTCAGCGTGGTTCACCGACTGGTTCCTCATCGACGTGCTGTGGAGGATCACCATCGGCGTCATTGCCGGCATCGGCACCGGTTGGCTTCTGGGCAGACTGTTCTTCTCCACCCGTCTCAGCGGCAAGAAAGTCGTGGACCAAGCCGAAGGATTCGTCGCCATCGCCGCGATCTTCCTCGCCTACGGCATCGCCGAAACCGCGGAAGGATACGGCTTCATCGCCGTCTTCGTCTGCGCCATCACCATCCGGGCATCAGAACGAGGACACGGCTACCACCAAGTCCTCCACAAGTTCGTCGAACAAATCGAACGACTCCTCACCATCGCCGTCGTCGTCCTCCTCGGCGGCGCTGTGGCCCGCGGTCTGTTCACCGACATCGGCTGGATCGAAATCCTCGTCGCCCTGATCATCCTGCTCATCATCCGCCCCCTCGCCGGATGGATCGGGCTCACACCCGGAAAAACCGGGCCCCGAGAACGAAGCGTCATCGCATTCTTCGGCGTCCGCGGAGTCGGCTCCCTGTTCTACATCGCCTACGCCACCCAGAACGGATACTTTCCCGACGGCGACCGCCTTTGGTCCATCGTCAGCCTCGTCATCGTCTGCTCCATCATCATCCACGGACTCGCCGCCACCCCCACCATGCGGCTCATCGACGCGACCCGCCACCGAGCCAACCGCCGACGCGGCGGCGACCACACCAACATCGCCACCACTCCCGTATAGACCGGGCGTCCCGTGTCGATCACCAAAGGTGACCCCTTATTCCGGAAGTAGGCCCCACTGTCGGATTCCCTCTGGATGCATCTCAAAAAAGTACAGCTTTCTGAGACATCGGCCAGATGCCGGCTGCGTGATCCCCGCTCTGTGTGATCCCGGGTCGGCCTCCGTCTCAACAATGCGTCTCACCGGAAAGTGTCTCAGCGAGATGACGCGGAGGGTCTTGCGAGGCACAATGGCTGAGTGAGACTCCTTGGATACACCCGCGTGAGCACGGCCAATCAGGATGCGCAGCTGCAGCTCGACGCCCTCGTGATGGCCGGCGTTCAGAAGCGCGACGTGTTCGCCGATGTCACCTCTGGCAGCAAGACGGCCATCGAGCGCCGCGGGATGAAGAAGCTGCTCGAGCACGCAGAGCCCGGTGACACCGTCGTCGTCTGGCGAGTCGATCGCCTCGGCCGCTCCCTCATCGACGTGTTGAACACGGTGAACCTGTTACGCGAGCGCGGTGTACACGTGCGTTCCGTCTCGGATGGGATAGATCCAGCGACGTCGACGGGCCGGTTGATGTTGAACATGCTCGCCACGCTCGCTGAGTACGAGCGTGAACTGATCGTCGAGCGGGTGAATGCCGGGATCGCCGCAGCCAGGCAGAGTGGCACCCGCTTCGGTCGACCACTCTCGGACCCAGCGGTGATCGCCGACAAGCTCGCGATCGCCGCCGATGCCCGAGCAAAGGGGCGTACCGCCGAAGATGCAGCACGGCTCGTCGGGTGGAGTCGCGCCACGCTCTATCGCCACCAGCAAGCCCTCGCCGGCCGCGAGAGCACCACCATGTAGCGATGTCATGAGCGGCGAGGAGCGGTGGCGGATTCTTCGACTTCACGTCGAAGACCGGATACCTCTCACCGTTCTTGCCCGAGAAACCGGGATCGGCCTGCGCACGCTGCAACGCTGGCACCAGCTCTACCAAGAGTGCGGCATCACTGCCCTCGACCCTCAACCGAGAGTCGACGCTGGGACTCGTCGCACGGCGGGCGAATTGGTTGCGTTCATCGAGCACCTCGCGTTGACCAGGCCGAGGCCGGCACTCACGACGCTGCATCGCCTTGTCAGCGCAGAAGCAATGCGGCAGGGCCTGACGGTGCCCAGCTACGCCACCGTCCGAGATATTGTGCAGTCCCTCGATCCGGCTCTCGTGACGCTCGCCCTGGATGGACCCGCGGCTTATCGCGATCGACACGAGCTGGTGTACCGCCGCCGAGCCGACCGCCCCAACGAGATCTGGCAGGCCGATCACACCGAACTCGACATCCTCATCACCAGTGCCGCGGGCGGAAGGTCGGATCGGCCCTGGCTCACGATCGTGATCGACGACCACTCACGCGCGATCTGCGGCTACACCGTCTTCACCGGCGCCCCTTCCGCGATGAACACAGCCCTCGCGCTCCGGCAGGCGATCTGGCGGAAGACCGACCCAACGTGGGCGATGTGCGGCATCCCCGACGTCCTCCACGTCGACCACGGCTCCGACTTCACCAGCCACCACCTCGAACGCACCGCCATCGAGCTGCGCATCCGGATCATCCACTCCACGGTGGGCCGGCCCCAAGGCCGCGGCAAGGTCGAACGCTTCTTCCGCACCATCAACACCGAACTCCTCGCCACCCTCCCCGGACATCTCAGACCCGGCGACAGAAACCCTCACGCCACTCTCGACCTGGCGGCGCTCGACCACACCATAGGCGCGTTCATCGCGACGTACAACGCGCGACCACACCGCGAGCTCGGAGTTTCGCCTCGGGACGCGTGGGTCGCGGACGGCTGGCTTCCGCGAATGCCCGAGAGCCTGGAACAACTCGATGGTCTCCTGCTCACCGTCCCGAAGAATCGGGTCGTGCAGCGCGACGGTATCCACTTCCAGGGCCAGCGCTACCTCGCCCCGACACTCGCACCTTTCGTCGGGCACACGATCACGATCCGCTACGACCCGCGCGACATCTCCGAGATCCGCGTGTACGACCGAGACACCTTCGTCTGCGTTGCCGTCGACGAAGCCCACCCCAATCTCCGCCTCAGCCTCCGCGACATCGAAACCGCTCGCCGAGCCCGTCGCCGAGAACTCCGGCACGCGATTAATGACCGCATCCCCACCGCCGTCACCCGCGAGGAGCCGCGCGACGTCGCGCCGCCTCCGCATCGTCGGCGGCTTCGCACCTATGAAGAGGACGAGTGATGAACCAGGCCTTCATCGTCACCAAGGAGCACCGGCGCTTCACCGAGTTCGCGAACGCCGTCCGCAAAGAGAAAACCATCGGCATCTGCCACGGCGACGCCGGCGTCGGCAAGACCAACTCCGCCCGCCGCTACGCGAACTGGGACGCGCTCGAGCCTTACATCAACACGTGGGGACCTCGCGGCGACCACGACGCCAAGTACTACGCCCTCGCCAACCGAGCCCGCACCGTCTTCTACACACCCGAGGTCCTCTGCAGACCCAAAGACCTCATACACGACATCGAGCGCTGGCAGGCGAAGATCGAGATCTGCGCCGACGAACACCTCCGCTCACGGGAGACCGAACCGACCACCACGGCGATAGGCATGTCTCACCTCGTCGAGCTGCTCATCATTGACGAAGCCGAAAGGCTCACACCGACTGCGCTCGAGATGCTCCGCGACCGCCACGACCGCGAACACCTCTCCATGATCCTCATCGGCATGCCCGGAATCGACCAACGCTTCCGCCACTACCCACAGCTCTACAGCCGACTCGGCTTCTCTCACCACTACCGTGCTCTCGGCCGAGAAGAACTTCTCTTCGTCCTCGACCGCCACTGGAAACGCCTAGGCCAACAACTCGACCCCGAAGACTTCACCGACGCACAAGCCATAGCCGCGATCGAACGCATCACCCGCGGCAACTTCCGCCTCCTCGAAAGACTCTTCCCCCAGATCGCTCGAGTGCTAAAGATCAACGGACTCGAAACCGTCACCGACGACGTCATCGAAGCTGCGGCCAGCATCCTCGTCATCGGCAACTGACGGCACAAAACGATCACGGAATACCGCCACTGAGCGATCAACACCACAGCGTGCCGTCGTTCCTCTCGATAAGTAGCGGTGGTGTCCGGTGAGGGTTCCCCTTACGGGCACGCGATCTGGGCTGACGCCTGTGACCGAGTGTTCAGTGCGCGCTGTATAGTTCAGTCCATGCTGACTATTGCTTCGCGTCTCGACGTGATGAACCGCCTGGGTCGTGCACTGGCCGACCCCACTCGATCCCGGATCATCTTGACCCTGCTCGACCATCCCGCTTACCCGGCGGAACTGGCCCGAGATCTGGACCTGACACGCCCGAACGTGTCCAACCACCTGGCATGCCTGCGCGATTGCGGGATCGTCGTCTCCGAGCCCGAGGGTCGTCGGACACGATATGAGATCGCCGATTCGCACCTGGCGCAGGCGCTGACGGCACTGGTCGATGCCACCCTGGCAGTGGACGAAGACGCCCCGTGCATCGATCCCGCCTGCTCGCTTCCCGGATGCGACGCAGCTGGGGAGGGCGCATGATCCTCACCTCGGTCTTGCAGGCGATGGGCCTGTTCGCAGCGACCAACATCGACGACATCATCGTGCTCTCCCTCTTCTTCGCGCGAGGGGCAGGCCAGCGCGGCACTACCGCCCGCATTCTGGCCGGCCAGTACCTCGGATTCGCCGGCATCCTCGGTGCCGCGGTCCTGGTGACCATCGGTGCCGGAGCATTCCTGCCCTCGGCAGCCATCCCGTACTTCGGTCTCATCCCTCTGGGCCTCGGCCTCTGGGCCGCATGGCAGGCCTGGCGCGGAGACGATGACGACGATGACGACGAGGCCAAGGTTGCCGGCAAGAAGGTCGGCGTGTGGACAGTCGCAGGCGTCACCCTCGCCAACGGCGGAGACAACATCGGCGTCTACACCCCGGTCTTCCTCAGCGTGGAACCTCTCGCAGTAGTCGCCTACTGCATCGTCTTCCTCGCGCTCGTCGCGGTCCTGGTGGCCCTGGCAAAGTTCGTCGCCACCCGCCCCCCGATCGCCGAAGTGCTCGAACGCTGGGAGCACATCCTCTTCCCCATCGTTCTCATCGGCCTCGGCATCGTGATCCTCGTCAGCGGCGGAGCCTTCGGACTCTAACGTAGCGGCAGCGATCCAAACGGCCCCGACCGGGCGCACCCCTCTCGGTTCAGACCGCGACACCTACCTGCAGCCAGTCCTGCGTGATCGCGGCAACAAGACCGCCACGGAGCGCTGCAAAAACCCCGCCACCAAGCGAACGAAGTCACAGCCGACTGCACGACACGCCGGTCGCGCACCTGCCGAAACCCCCTGCCGGAACCTGTCGCGCCGAAACGGTCCGCCCGACCTTTTAGGCAGGGTGAGAACGAAACGCGAATACCGACAAGTTTCGTGAGACAACCGGCAGTTTCGGCAGCGCACCACTCACCCGCCTTTCCGGGGATGTTCTGTCTCACCAACCGACAACTCTCGTGAGATCGGACACGCCTGTGTCCGATCTCACGAAAAGTGTCGGAATCTCAGATCGCGTGTCGTCGTGTCGCGTGAGGCCTGACTGGGGCGGTGGTCGTCAGAGGGGCGATGCGGTCAGTGCTCTGTGGCAAGCGCGTCGATGCCGTCGCGAAGGGCTGTCACCCGAAAGTCAGGGAATGCGGTGCGGAACTTCGCGTCGCTGAAGATGTTGTCCTGGTGGTAGCGGGGCAACAACTCACCCATCTCCCGGGCCGCGGGTGAGATGCGACCGGCGGCGCGAAGCGCCCAGCTGGGGAGGATGATGGCTTTTTTTGATGTTCCGAACGCCTGGTCGGCCGTGGCGATGATCTCGCGATATGTCGGGTGTGCGGCGTCCACCGGGAGATGCCAGGTCTGACCGTACGCATCGGGCGTCGAGCCGAGCGCGGCGAGCGCGCGGCTCGCGTCGGGCGTCCAGATGAGGGAACGTCGTGTGTCGGCCCGGACGGGGATAAGTGGGCGCTTACCCTGCTTCACTCTGTCGAACACGAGTGAATTCGTGAATCCCTGTGTGCGTTCGGGTCCATAGAACTCCGGGGCCCGGGCGATGAGCGTGGGCATCTCGCCGCGGTCGATCTCATCGAGCACCATCTGAGCCATGCGTGCGCGGACGACGCCTTTGCGTCCAACGGGGTCGAACGGGGTGTCCTCCGTTTGGACGCGGGCGTCCTGCGGGTACATGTATGTGTTGTCGAAGTAGACGAACTTCGCCCCCGCGGTCCGGGCGGCGTCGAGCGCGTTGCGCAGCATCGTCTCGAACTGCTCCTCCCACAGCTCTGTGTCAGCGGGCAGGCCTGCGGTGAAGTAGATCACGTCACTGCCGACCGTGGCGTCGGACGTCTGCGTGGCGTCCGTGAGATCGGCCGATGCCGTGGCGTCGTCGGCGTTCACGGCGTGGGGCCTGCGGCTCACGAGTCGCAGTTCGTCCGTGCCGTGGAGCGCGCGTGCCAGGCCGTTCGCGATCTGGCCACCCGCTCCGAGAATCGTCTGCATGATGTGTCCCCAATCGTGTGTCGACGTGTTATGTTAGCACCGTTCACATCGAGGAGTGCGGAATGACCACCTACCACCATGGCAATCTGCGTGAGGCTCTCGTCGAGGCGGCCATCGAGAGCATCGAAGAGGGCGAAGAGCTCTCGATGCGCGCTGTGGCTCGTCGCGCCGGGGTGTCGACAGCGGCGCCGTACAGACACTTCGCCGACCGGACGGCCCTCGACTCCGCGGTCGCCGTTGAAGGGTTCCATGACATGGGCGCTGAGCTGCGCGCCGTCGTCGAAGAGGATGGGCCCGACGTCGTGGCAGACCTCGCCGTGGCGTACGTGTTCTTCGCGCTGCGCCGTCCCGCCGTATTCCGCCTCATGTTCGGGAATGAGTGCGACCCCGAGAACGCCGACCGTGTCCAGGCGTCGACCGCGCTGCACGACCTGCTCGCCGGCGTCGCCGCGCGGCTGTATCCGTCCTCCAATGCCGACGCGCTCTCCACGGCGCTGTGGAGCATGGCGCACGGCCTCGCCTTCCTGCACCTTGACGGGAAGTTCCGTCCTCACCCTGAATCCGACGTGGAGAACCGCGTTCGGACCACCTTCGCCGTCGTCACGGCGGCACTCTGAGATCCCTAGGGGGAATCATGACGAAGCGCATCCTTCACGTCGTCACCAACGTTTCGCACTACGACGACCCGACCGAGCACCAGACAGGCCTCTGGCTCAGCGAACTCGCCCACGCCTGGGAGGTGTTCGCCGAACGAGGGTATGAGCAGAAGATCGTCAGCCCGCACGGTGGCGCCGTGCCGCTCGAACCCCGCTCGCTGAAGTTCCCGAACTATGACAAGGTCGCCCGCGCCTGGCACAACGATCCGGCGAAGATGGCGCTGCTCGAGAACACACTCAGCCCCGATGAGCTCGACGCGGCCGACTTCGACGCGATCTACTACACCGGCGGTCACGCCGTGATGTACGACTTCCCCGACAACGATGGCCTGCAACGCCTCACGCGCGAGATCTGGGAGCGTGGCGGCGTGGTGTCGTCCGTCTGCCACGGCTACTGCGGCCTGCTCAACGTGAAGCTCACTGACGGCTCGCTGCTCGTCGACGGACGCCGCCTCACCGGCTTCGCCTGGCAGGAAGAGGTGCTCGCCCGGGTCGACAAGCTCGTGCCGTACAACGCCGAGGAGACGATGAAGGAACGCGGCGCTCTGTACGAGAAGGCCAAGCTGCCGTTCGTGTCGTACGCCGTGATCGACGGCAATCTCGTCACCGGTCAGAACCCGGGCTCGGCGAAAGAGACGGCGGAGAAGGTCGTGCAGACGCTCGGGGCGTGAGGGACGGCGGCGCTCGGACTGTGCAGATCGTCCGAGCCTCATGAACGCCCACCAGTATCGATCGTCTACGGCAGCACTCCCGGGCCGCCGGTCGACCACACGACACGCTGGCCGCGCGCCTACCGAAACCCTGCCGAAAACCCGCTGCACCGAAACTGAGCGACCGACGTATTAGGCAGGTTGAGGGTGAGGCGTGATCTTTCCGACGCGCTTCGTGAGACAACAGGCAGCCTCGGCGGCAGATCAGACGCCCGTCTTTCCAAGGGCGTTGCGTCTCACGGTCCGACATGTTTCGTGAGATCGGACAGCCTGCGAGTGAGCGATCGGAAGCTGACGTCCCAGATGTACTCGAGCGGTCCTTTCCGGAACCGGCGGGACCAGAGGTTCGCGAAGAGGACGACGATGCCGGCGATGCCGACGAACATCACGAGGGTTCCCACGAGTGGGTCGAGCGTCGTCGACAGCGGCGAGTGACCGATCAGCTGCTGCGCGACTCTCCCGAGGATGTTCTGCAGCACGTAGCAGCTCAACGCCATCCGTCCGACGAGGGAGAGTTGCCGCCCGACGAACCCGATGGGGTGTCTCTGATAGAACGCGGCCATCAGGGCGAGGATGCCGAAGGCGACGAAGGGAGCGGAGAGGAACCGGTCGAGCCCGAACTGGTCCTGCGCGAGGAAGAAGGTGAGCTCCAGCAAAAGACCGATGCCGAGTCCGATGATCATGACCCACCTGCGCAGGCGTGCCCCTCGCGGTTCGAACAGCCCGTGGCGATACAGGATCGCGCCCAGCGTGAAGAGCACGAGCCCGAGCGAAAGGATGGACCCGGTGTCCGTGCCGATGGTGAGGTCGGAGAACACGGTCAGTGAGTTCGCCTGCACCGTCGCCCAGTACCCCGATTGGCCGCTCGAATCGCCCGCGTCTCCCGGGAACACGAGCCCCGGGAGCATGAAGGTGCCATCGGCGGTGAACAGCGGCATGAGCATGAGGGTGATGTGCGCGGTCAGTGCGACCCCGATGAAGATCCACTGGCGCTTCTCGGGCAGCAGGAGCACGAAGGCGACCACGAAACCGAGGATCGCATAGGCCCGGAGCACGTCGAACTGCACCACGAAGATGTAGTTCAGCACTCCGTCGAGGAGCAGGAGCCCGAGGCACTTGCCGTTCGAGGCGGCCGACAGCAGGTCATCCCACCAGATGTCGATGACCCGTTCGCCGAAGAACGCGCGGAACAGCCAGATGTTGCTCGTGAGGGTGCCGATGATGGCCACGCCGCGGATGACGTCGAGCGACGCGATACGGGCGGGATATCGGCTGTGGGTGGAGAGCGGTCAGTCGCCCCGGACCAGGCGTGGGACGAGCGCCACCATCACGACCATGACGATCAGTTCCACCATCGTCTGCGTCACGACGATGAGCGGGGCGATCGCGAAAGCATTCGGAAGAGCCAGTGCCAACGGCAGCACCACGAGCGAGTTGCGGGTGACGGCGCTGAACACCACGGCACGCCGCCCCGGCGCATCGAGTCGTGCGACGCGTGCCGCCAGGGCTCCGAGCGGCCCGACGATCACGGCGAATCCCAGAAAGAGCGGAACCGTCACGAGCACGCCGGCCCATGCATCGCCGAGGTCCGCCACCTGCGAGGCGACGACGGTGGACAGGGTCAGCATCATGAGCGGCACCATTCCCCCTGCCGATCCCTGCTCGACGGCCCGAGCGAACGCGTGTCTCCTCGCCGTCAGCTGCGTCAGCGCGGCCAGCCCGAGCGGCAGCACGATCAGGAGGAGGAACGCGTCGACGAAAGGGCGGGCATCGAACGAACGCAGAACGCCCGGCCCCATGATGAGGGAGACGTAGACGGGGAGCAGGAGGATCTGCACCAGCATGAGCAGTGGAGTCGCCGCCAGCAGCCGGGCGCGGTCGCCACCGGCGAGGCCGGTGAACACGATCACGTAGTCCACGCAGGGAGTGAGCAGCACGAGCAGTACACCGAGGAGCACGGCTTCGTCGGTGGCGACGAACCTGGTCAGGCCGAACACCACGAGCGGCACGACGGCGAAGTTCACGATCAGCAGCGTGACGAGGAAGCGCCAGTCGGTGAAGGCCCGCCCGACGCGAGAGAAAGGCACGCTCAGGAACGTCGCGTAGAGCAGCAGGCCCAGGGCAGGGGTCATCGCAGACTCCCACCACGGAGCACTCGCAGGTGCCCATAGACCGATCGCGGCGCCGACGACGATGGACGTCAGGTACAACATCACCTGGTGCCGCTCGCCCCATGCCGTCAGCTCGCGCATCACCACCTCCAAGACCCTGTTTTTTCACGGCGATTACGCGGGATGCGATACATTGCAGTGTAGGTAGAACTTCAGGCTCTACTACATTTGCGTGCTCGAGCGGAGGACAAGGCAGTGGCACTCTCAGGCGGACCCCTCGAGCGCAGGTCGATGAGCGATGAGGCCTACAACCGGCTGCAGGACGCGATCATCAGCGGTGAGCTGCGCCCGGGAGAGCGGCTGCGTGACTACGAGCTCGCCGAGCGTCTCGGAACCTCGAAGACTCCGATCCGGCACGCTCTCGACCGACTGGCAGACCACGGCCTCGTCGAGATGCAGCGCAACCGCTACACCCGGGTCGCGCCGATCGACCTCGATCAGGTCCGCAACGCGGTCGACCTCTTCGGAGACATCTGGATCGGATCGGTGCGCCACGTGATGCCGCTCATCCAGGATGACGATCTCGCGTACCTCGCCGAGCTCGCGGATGAGATGTCCGCCGCGATCAAGTCGCGCGACGTCGCCGGCTTCGGTGTCGCGCTGCGAGGCACGGCGACGGGCTTCGCGCGCATCGAGGGCAACGCCTCGCGGGCGGTCATCATCGAACGCCTCGGGCCGCAGATCCGCCGGTTCGGTCAGCACGCGAGGGATGCCTTCGACTGGGAGGGCGTTGGTGGATTCGTCGACTCCCTGCGCAGCGCGATCCTCGAGCGCGATGCCGCGGAGACCCGGGCCGTGCTCGTGACGTTCTTCGATGAAGTGCTCCCCGCGATCATCGATCGCGCCGAGGAGCAGGAGCTCACCCGGCCCGAGATCGGGGACTAGCAGCTCCCGCATCGATCGCCGACGCTCCTTCCTCGCTCGGAGCGGGACGTTCCCGGCAGATCCACAGGAAGCGCAAAGGGTGTTCTCCTAATCTGGGGGAACCCAAGGGGAGTACTCCGACACGGTGGGGTCGTCATTACGGATGCATGTCGCATCCCGGGCCACCGGTTCCATGTTCCATGGAATGGAGAAGACTTTGGCGGTACTGTCGTACCCCGAGTCTGGAGCCCGAATTTGGACGTCACCCCCCTGATCTGGATCATCACGATCGCCGTCACGATCGCGTTCTTCGTCTACGAGTTCTTCGCGCACGTGCGCACGCCGCACGAGCCGACGATCGGTGAATCGGCCCGCTGGTCGATCTTCTACATCAGCCTCGCGCTGCTGTTCGGTGTCGGCATCGGCGTCGTCTCCGGCTGGACGTATGGCGGCGAGTACTTCGCCGGCTACCTCACGGAGAAGGCGCTGTCGATCGACAACCTCTTCGTCTTCCTCATCGTGATGACCGGCTTCGCCGTGCCGAAGAAGTACCAGCAGAAGGTGCTGATGATCGGCATCGTGATCGCGCTGATCCTGCGCGGAATCTTCATCGCCATCGGCGCGACGCTCATCGAGAACTACTCCTGGATCTTCTACCTGTTCGGTGCTCTGCTGCTCGTGCTCGCCTACCGTCAGGCGTTCAGCGACCACGAGAGCAACCCGGCCAACGGGCGGTTCATGACCTTCGTGCGTCGTCACCTGCCGGTGAGCGAGGACTACAACGGCGACCGCCTCACCGTCGTGAAGAACGGCAAGCGCTTCGTCACTCCGATGCTGCTGACGATCATCGCGATCGGTTTCATCGACCTCGTGTTCGCGGTCGACTCGATCCCCGCGATCTACGGCCTCACCGACCAGGCGTACATCGTCTTCACGGCGAACGCCTTCGCGCTCATGGGTCTGCGTCAGCTGTACTTCCTGATCGGCGGGCTGCTCGAGCGGCTCGTCTACCTTGCTCAGGGCCTCGCCGTCATCCTCGCGTTCATCGGCGTCAAGCTGGTCCTGCACGCGCTGCACGTCAACGAGCTTCCGTTCATCAACGGCGGCCAGGGCGTCGAGTGGGCCCCCGAGATCCCGATCTGGTTCTCGCTGCTCTTCATCGGCGCGACGATCGCCGTGGCCACCGTGGCCAGCCTGATCAAGACCCGTCGCGTCCCGGCCTCGGGCCACGAGGTCTCATCCACCGAATCCACCACCCACACCAACAACACCACCGACAACAAGGAGCATTCTTGAGCGCGCAGCGCTGTTCTGACTCTTCGGACTCTGACAGTACGAGCGCCCGGTTCGTCCCGGGCGCTCACCCCACCACAGACGAGGCGGCCCGCTGATGGGCGACCTGCTCTGGAACATCGCCCTCGTCCTCGCGTTCGTGCTGATCGGCGGTGTCTTCGCTGCGACGGAGATGGCGCTGGTCACGCTGCGTGAGAGTCAGATCAACGCCATCGGGCAGCGCGGTCGTCGTGGAGCGAAGGTCGCCTCCCTCGCTCGCAATCCCAACACCTTCCTGTCCGCGGTGCAGATCGGTGTGACCGTCGCGGGCTTCGCCTCGGCGGCATACGGTGCGACGTCGATCGCGCCGTCCCTGGCACCGGTTCTCGAGTCGTGGGGGCTGACGCCCGCCCTCTCGCTGACCGTCGCGACGCTCGTGCTCACCCTCGTGATCGCGTACCTGTCGCTGGTGCTCGGCGAGCTCGTGCCGAAGCGTCTCGCGATCCAGCGCAACGCGCAGTTCGCCTACGCGGTCGCGCCAGCCCTCAACGAGTTCGCGACGATCATGCGTCCGGTGATCTGGCTGCTCTCGGTCTCGACCAACGCCCTCGTCCGGCTGCTCGGAGGGGATCCGCACAAGACCAGCGACGAGATGACCGACGAGGAGGTGCGCGACATCGTGGCCAGCCACCAGGGGCTCCCGGATGACGAACGACGCATCCTCGACGACGTGCTGTCCCTGCGCGGACGCCAGGTCAGCGAGGTCATGCGGCCGCGCCCCGAGGTCGTCGCCCTCGACGAGGCCGCGCGGGTCGGAGAGGTGATCGCGCAGGTGCGCGACCTGCCGTTCTCGCGCTACCCCGTGTCGGAGACCTCGATCGACGACATCACCGGGTTCGTGCACGTGCGCGACCTGTTCGAGGCTGCCGCCGACGATCCGACCCGTCCGCTGAGCGCGCTCATGCGCGACATCCCCTACATCCCCTCGACCGCGCGCGTGCTGCCGACCTTGACCCGCATGAGGGCCGAGGGGCATCACATCGCGGTGGTCGTCGACGAGTACGGCGGGACGGACGGTCTCGTCACCCTCGAAGACCTCGTCGAGGAGGTGGTCGGCGAGATCTTCGACGAGTACGACGCGGAGGTGTTCATCTCGGCGGACGACGGCATCGACGGGCGACTCAACCTGCAGGACTTCGAAGAGGCGACCGGGTTGGCGATGCCGCGCGGATCGTCCGACACCATCGCCGGCTTCGTGACCGAGCAGCTGGGACGCCTCGCCGTGGTCGGAGACACCGTGGAGGTTCCCGGTGCGACGATCCAGGTCGCCGAGATGGACCGCCGACGCATCGCGCGCGTGCGGGTCATGACCGATCCCATCGCGGAGTCGGACGCCTGATCCCGCGCCTCCGTCGTCAGGTGCGCGGTGTCAGGGTTCCCAGCTCGTGGAGTCCCTCCGAGAGGACATCGACCAGCAGGCGGGCGTAGCGCCCGTCGGGGTCGAGGTCGGGGTCGAAAACCGTCACGGAGGCGCCGACGGCGCGCGGCGCGAGCTCCCGCAGCAGTGCGGTGAGCTCCGCCGCGCCGATCCCTCCCGGGTCGGGACTGTCGACCGCGGGCATGACGGAGGGGTCGAGCACATCCACGTCGAGCTGCAGCCAGTAGGCCGGCCCTGCCACTGCGGCACACTCCGCGCCGACCCGCTGTGCTCCGCGGGATAGGACCTCCGCTGCCGGAGCAACCCTCCCCAGGACGGCGCGTGCCTCCTGCTGCTGCTCGTCGTCGTCGCGGTGGCCGATGTGCGCGGTGCGGGCGGCAGGGAAGTAAGGGCCGCTGCCGTCGATGTCGGCGATGGCCGGCCAGTGCAGTCCCACCGCCGCGGCGAGGTCTTCCCCGGCCACGCTCGCGCTGTCGGGGTCGTTGCCGGGGTGGCGGAAGTCGGTGTGGCCGTCGATGTGCACGAGTCCGATCCCGCCGCGATGGGCGCAGGCGATGCCTGCACCCAGGAGGATCGAGCAGTCGCCGCCGATCACCAGCGGCTCCTCATCCCTGTCGAACGCCTGACCGATGCGGGCGGCGAGGCGTCGCGCGTGATCGACGATCGCGACCTCGTTCCGCACGTGGCCGGGGGGCCTCGTCGCGGCGTCGTCGACATAGCGTCCGGGGAGGACGACGCCCGAGTCGGTGGCGCCGACCGCGGCGAATCGGCTGAACAGCCCGGCCTCGCGCAGCGCTTCCGGGGCCTTCGCCGCACCCGGAACCGCGCCGGGCTGTGGCGGGCGGAGGCCGAGGTTGGACGGCGCGGAGAGCAGCGTGATCATGGCCTCATCCTGTCGCGGGGGTCGGACACCCGGCACCGTCACGTCGGGAAGGGCACCCCGGTGAGGCGCTCGGCCGCCGCCCACAGCGCCGCGCCCACCTCGGATGAGCGCACCTCCTCCGACGCCGCCACCCGCGCGGGGCTTCCGCGGAACTCGAGCACACCGCCGGGACCCCAGTACTCGCCGTTGAGGACTTCCGCCGATGTCGCAGCATGGACGATCGGCAGCGCCCCGCCATCCTTGCCCTGCACGAGCATCTTGGTCGGTGCCGCCAGCGCGCGGACGATTCCGGGCACCGCCGCCAGGCCGGGGCGCTGAGGGGTGAGCGGGTCGACCGCATAGCCCGGGTGCGCGCAGACCGCCGAGCGGGATGAGCCGCCCCAGCGCCGTGCCAGCTCGAACGCGAAAGCCATCAGAGACGCCTTCGACCGCCCGTACTGCTGCAGTGAGGAACCGGTCCACGGGTCGTCGAGCGTCGCCGGGTCGAGGCGTGCGAAACGGTGGGCGATCGAGCCGACCGCGACCACACGGGCATCCGGAGCGAGCCCCGCCTCGAGCTGTGCGACCAGGGCGAAGTGACCGAGGAAGTTCGTGCCGACCATGAGGTCGTGGCCGTCGCTCGTGCGCGCCGCCCGATCCGCCGCCTTCACGCCGGCGTTGCAGATGATCGCGTCGAGGCGTTCATCCACTCCGGAGGCTGCGTCTGACACGCTTCCGAGCGAGCCGAGGTCGAGTGCCAGCACGCGCAGGTCGGCGTCCGGCACCCGGCTTCTGATCGAGGAGACCGCCGTGCGCGCGCGTTCGGGGGAGCGACAGCCGAGGACGACGCGTGCGCCACGTGCGGCGAGCTGCTCCGCGCACCAGTATCCGATGCCCGCGTTCGCGCCCGTGACGAGAACCGTCCGACCTAGCAGATCCCGAGCCGACGTCGGGGGAGCGGTTTCCATCCCCTCAGCCTAGGTGCCGCCCCTGGGGGCGGCTTCAGCGTGCGTTGTCGTGGTTGTGGTTGTGGTTGTGGTTGTGGTTGTGGTCGTGGTCGTGGGCGTCGTCCTCGAGCAGCATCCCGACCGACGTCGCGCAGGCGTCGCCCCGCCATGCCTCGAGGCCCTCGCGCACCGCGAAGGCGGCGATGACGAGACCGGCGACCGCATCGGCCCACCACCAGCCGAGCAGCGAGTTCGCGACCAGCCCGACCAGCACCGCGGCGGAGAGGTAGGTGCAGATGAGGGTCTGCTTCGAGTCTGCGACCGCCGTGGCCGAACCCAGTTCTCGCCCCGCGCGGCGTTCGGCGAGGGAGAGGAACGGCATGACCGCGACGCTGATCGCGGTCAGAGCGATGCCGATCGTGCTGTGCTCGGGGCGCTCGGCCGTGACCAGCGCAGTCGCGGACGTCGCCGTCACATAGATCGCCAGTGCGAAGAAGGCGATGGCGATCACGCGCAGAGTCGGCTTCTCCCAGCGTTCCGGATCGCGGCGGGTGAACTGCCAGGCGACCGCGGCCGCGGAGAGCACCTCGATCGTGGAGTCCAGTCCGAAGCCGACGAGCGCGGCTGACGAGGCGACGGATCCGGCGGCGATCGCGATGACCGCCTCGATCAGGTTGTAGCCGATGGTGATTCCGACGATCAGGCGGATGCGGCGGTGGAGGGTCTCGCGGCGCGTCGCGGCTGCCGTGGGGGTCATCAGCAGGTGCAGCCTTCACCCGAGCAGCAGTCCGGCTCGACGATGAGCGTGACCCGCATGAGCATGTCGAGGGCTGGAGCGAGGTGGCGATCCGCGAGTCGGTAGCTGCTTCGGCGTCCGTCCGGAACGCTCTCGACGAGCCCGCATCCGCGGAGGCAGGCGAGGTGGTTCGACATGGCCTGGCGTGAGACGCCGAGCGCATCGGCCAGGTCGGCGGGGTATCGGGGCGCTTCTCGCAGTGCCAGCAGCACACCGGCCCGGGTGGCGTCCGAGAGGGCGTGCCCCAGACGGGCGACTGCTGCCGTGTGGGTGAGGGAGGCGAGAGCGGTGGTCACAGCTCAACTGTACAGAAAAGACTGAATTCAAGATATTCTGAATCCAGTCTCCTCGCGAAGATCAGCGGATCGCGTACACCGCGCTTCCGACGATGACGGCGACGACGGTGGTCCAGCCGATGATGGCCAGAGCCTGCCAGAAGAGGATGCGCGCCCTGCCGATGCCGGAAGCCGCAAGCATGGTCGCGGTGAACTGCGTCGGCAGCAGGAGCGGTCCGAGCAGGCTCACCCCGGGAACGCCGTAGCGCTCGAACGCACGTTGGAACTTCTCGCGACGCGCGGTGCCGCGACCAGTGTCGGCCGCATCCGCGGCCGGCTCGTCGATCGTGCCGCCGCCGGCACCGGCGAGCGCCGCGGTCTTGGCTCGCGAACGGTTCACGACGGCCTGTCGGGCTCCGGAGCTGACGATCACTACCACCAGGACGCAGAGGAAGTTGCCCACGATCGCGGCGATCGCGGCTATCACCGGAGAGATGCCGCCGATGATGCCGATGCTCACCGCCCCTTCACCCTCGATGAAGGGGATCGCGCCGGCGAGGGCGACGATGAGCGGCTGCACGAGTTCGGGGACCTGGGCCACCAGGTTCTGGAAGGTCTCGATGAGGTTCATGGGATACTCCCGGTTGTCGGTGCGATCGGAGTCTCCGATGCGATGACTCCAGTCCAGCCGAATGCTCCCTTCGGCGGCAGTGTCGGCCCGTCATCGCTTCCCGGGCAGATCGCACGACGCGTCCGTGACAACTGTCACGGCCCTATCGTGGGGAGCGTGAGCAGTCGTATCGAGCCCCCTGCCCCCGTCGGGCCGAGTCCGGGAGCGAGGCAGTTGTCGCGGGGTGTGACCGCGACCTGGTGGTACACGGCGTCCGCAGTCATCATGTTCGAACTCGCGCTTGTCGCTGCGTGGACGGTCACCACGCTCGCGGTCGACCTCCGGGGTATCGGCGGTGTGATCGTCGGAGGCGGTGGAGTCCTCTGGGTCGCCTCCACGGTCTCGCTGCTCCTCGACTATCGGCATCGTCTGGACGCGGAGCCGGGTGTGCGTTGGATGCGCCTCGGCGCACCGCTCCTCATCGCGGTCGCCTATGGTGCGGCTGCCGGCGGCTTGATCGGGAGCTGGCAGCTCGCCCTCATGCCCATCGTGCAGTCGATCGTGCTGCTGAACTGGCAGCCGGGTGTCCGATACAAGGTCGTCATCGCTGCGACGGTCGTCCTGGCCGCCCTCGCAGTGGTCGACTCGCACCTCGACGTCGCTCCCGAGGTGCCCTTCCTCTTCACCGCCGCCTACACCGTCTTCCTCCCCGTGATGACGGTCACCTCGCTGTGGTGGTGGGATGTCTTGATCACCCTCGATCGCGCCAGGGCCTCCGAGGCTCGGCTCGCCGCCACGCAGGAACGCCTCCGGGTGGCGACCGACGTGCACGACCTGCAGGGGCATCACCTCCAGGTCATCGCGCTGCAGCTGGAGCTCGCCGAGCGTCTGCTGCCGAGTGACGCCGATGCGGGGATGGAGCAACTCCGTGCGGCGCGGATCAGCGTCGACGAGGCGCGACAGGGGACCAGAGACCTCGCGACGCGCTTCCGCTCCGTGCCGCTGGGAGACGAACTCGCCAACGCCCGTGATCTCCTGACGGCGGCCGGCCTCGATGTGGGAGCCACGATCGACGCGGATGCGAACGCCGCACCGGCATCCGCCCTCGGTCCGGTCATCAGGGAGACGACGACGAACGTTCTCCGACACGGCGGCGGACGGTATGCACGCCTCCTGCTGGGTCGCGTCGGCGACGACTGGCGCTATGAGATCGCGAATGATGTCGCGGTCGACGCCGATATCGAGCACGACGGATCGGGCCTCGACGGTGTGCGGCGGCGGATCGAGGAAGCGCGCGGAACTCTCGATGTCCGGCGTGAGGCCACCGAATTCGTCGTCGTCGTCACTGTGCCGATGGGATCGGAGGAGGCTCGATGATCCGGGTGCTGCTCGCCGATGACGAGGCGATGATCCGATCCGCGCTCGCAGCCCTCCTCCGGTTGGAAGACGATATCGAGGTCATCGCCGAGTGCGAGGACGGCGAGCAGGCCGTGGCCGAGGCTCTGCGGCTGCAGCCGGATGTGTGTCTGCTGGACCTCGAGATGCCGGGCCTCGACGGCGTGCAGGTGGCGGAGAAGCTGAACAGGGCGATCGCGACGCGGTGCGTGGTGGTGACTCGACATGCACGCCCGGGAGTGCTGCGACGTGCCCTGGCCTCGGGTGTCTCCGGCTTCCTGCCGAAGTCCCGTGGGGCCGACGAGGTCGCCGCTGTCATCCGCCGGGTCGCGGCGGGGGCTCGCTATGTCGATCCGGAGATCGCCGCCGATGCGCTGAGCGACGAGCGCTCACCGCTCACGGACCGCGAGCTCGACGTGCTGCGTGCCGGTCGGCGTGGGGAGACGACCGGCCAGATCGCACGGGCGCTCTCACTCGCCCCGGGGACGGTGCGCAACCATATCTCCGTCATCCTCGGGAAGCTCTCGGTCGGAACCCGTCAGCAGGCCGTGCTGATGGCCGAGGAGCGCGGCTGGATCTGAGGGCGGATATGCTGGCAGGCATGGGAACAATATGCGCAGCGCCCGTGATGGGGCGCACTCTCGTGTTCCGCGACCGCCGCGCCTGACGGCGCGCTCGCTCTCCGCACGCATCTGCGCGCCGTCCACCGAGATGTCATCGCACCTCGGGACGGGCAGTCCTCACTGACGCTTCTTCGCGTCGTCTCCCTCCTCCGAGGTGCTCCGATTCTTCTTCTGGAGCGCACTCATGCCTCGTTCAATCCATGGCGGCCGTCACGAACTCGGCCAGAACTTCCTCACCCACCGCCCGACCCTGACCCGCATCGCCGCCCTCGTCGGTCGTACCTCGGGCTCGATCCTCGAACTCGGCTGCGGCGACGGAGCGCTCACTCGCGTGCTCGCGGATCTGGGCAGACCGCTCACCGCGATCGACGTCGACGAGCACCGCGTGCACCGATTGCGCAGGGCATTGCCCGGTGTGCGCATCGAGATCGCCGACGCCACACGGCACCCGCTCGATGCGGACACCGTGGTCGGCAACATCCCCTTCCACGTGACGACGCCCATCCTGCGGCGCCTGCTCTCGGGCGACCGCTGGAACGAGGCGGTGCTGCTCACGCAATGGGAGATGGCGCGCAAGCGCGCCGGTGTGGGCGGCGCGACCATGATGACGGCGCAGTCCGCGCCGTGGTTCGAGTTCGCCCTGGAAGGGCGCGTCCCCGCGTGGGGTTTCACACCGCAGCCGAGTGTCGACGGCGGTCTGCTCGCCATCACCCGTCGGGGGTCGCCTCTCGTCGCGGTATCGGATCGGCAGCGGTACGAGGCGTTCGTCCGCGCGATATTCACGGGCCGAGGGGGGAGCCTCGCCGCGGTCGTGGCCGCCGCCGCACGCATCCCTGTGGGCAAGGCCCGGCGGGCAGTGGCGGCAGCCGGGGCGAGGGAGTGTCGCCTTCCCCGTGAGCTGCGCCCGGAGCACTGGGCAGCGCTCTGGCATCAGCTCTGCCGCGGTTGACGTGTCGAGGCCGTCGAGCTGGTCGTGCGCTCGATGGCCTCGATCGGCGGGCGTTCCTCAGCGGTCGAGCACCTCACGAAGACGCGCGGCGAACTCCCCGGGGTGATCGACGAATCCGGTGTGGTCGCCGGGGAACCGGGTCGGCTCGACTCCGAGCTGTTCCCCGAGGGCAGTCGTCGTGCGTTCGCACAGCTGGCCGACCGACTCCCGGCCTATTCCGAGCACGAGGTCGGCCGTGCGCGCTCGCAGTGCCGCCAGGTCGGGTTCCCAGCGCACGCTGGCCGGAAGCTCGTGACGGAACCAGAACTGTTCGTCGGCGTGGTGCTGCGGATCGACCTCGCCGCCGAACCACTGGACGAGCGCCTCCTCGGGCATCGGGATGTTCGCCTGCGCGAAGAAGAGCCTCCAGGCGCCGACGCGGTCGCCGGAGAGCGCCGCCGACCGGAGTTCGTCGGTGAGGCGGCGCTGTTCGACGCGGTCGGGCAGCAGTTCCAGGAGTGGGGGTTCGTGGGCGATGACGACGGATACGAGGTCGCCGTGCGCCTGCAGGACCGCCAGGCTGGTCACGGCGCCGCCGCTGGAGCCGAAGACGGTCGCTGGTCCGCGATCGACGTGCTCGATGAGCGCCGCGAGATCATCGGCGCGCTGCTCGGGGCTGGAGCCCTGCGAGCGGTCGTGCAGGATGCTCCGTTTGGCCCCGCGCGGGTCGGTGGTGAGGACGGTGTGATCGGTGGCGAGCTCGTCGGCGAAGGGAGCGAAGGCGTCGGCATCCATCGGCGCGCCGATCAGGACGAGCAGCGGTCCCTCGCCGCGGAGCTCGTAGTGCAGACGGACATCGGCGAGGTCGAGCGCGGCCGTGGTGGTGTTCATGGGGTGCTCCTTGTCAGCGAGATGGTGATCGTGCCTGGTAAGGGGATGCCACCATCCAGGGTCGCGCCGGAAGCGGCGGGGCGCCATACCCTCTCCCTGCGAGATCGCTCCTCCGCGCCGTGATCGTTCGGCCGGTCTGCGTGTCCGGAACGGGCGGTACTCTCGACGCATGTCGGCTTTCGGAACGCTCGCGACTCCGGTCGGCGTCGTCGGAGTCGTCAGCGACGGTGGGGCGATCACCCGCGTCACGTGGCGGTCGACTCCGCCCGACGGGAGTGTGGTGGTGTCCGAGCCGGGCGCCGATCCGCTGCTCACGGAAGCTCTCGCGCAACTCCGAGCCTATTTCGACGGCAGGCTGCGGTGCTTCGACGTGCCGGTCGACCTCGGCGTGCAGACCGCGGCGACCAGAGCTGTGCTCCTTGCCCTGCACGAGACCGTCGCGCAGGGTGAGACGATCACGTACGGCGGCTTGGCCGCACGCAGCGGAACCGCGGTGCCCGCCAGGGGGATCGGCTCGATCATGGGAGCCAACCCCGTGCCCTTGATCGTCCCCTGCCACCGGGTCGTCGCCGGCGACGGACTCGGCGGCTATTCGGGCGGCGACGTCGGTCGCGGGCTCGAGACCAAGCGTTGGCTGCTGGAGCACGAAGGGGCACTGCCCACCTCGCTGTTCTGAGTGCAGCGCCCGCCTCCGTCATCGCGTCAACTCGACGGGGAACACCCTGCGAGAATGGACGGGCCGAGTCCCGAGCCGAGGAGCCAACGTGCAGTTCATCTCCACCCGCGGCGGCATGCAGCCGCAGTCGTTCAGCGAGACGCTTCTGGAGGGCCTCGCGCCCGACGGCGGACTGGCGGTGCCCGAGGTCATGCCGACCGTCGACGGCGAGACGCTCGAGCGCTGGCGTGCGCTGACGTATCCGCAACTCGCGACCGAGGTGCTCGGGCTGTTCGCCACCGACATCCCCCGTGCAGACCTGGCCAGGATGACGGATGCCGCGTACGCCGACTTCCCCGACGGTGTGGTGCCGCTGCGCGCGATCGACGACGACCTGACGCTCGTCGGGCTCTCCGAAGGACCGACGCTCGCGTTCAAGGACATGGCCATGCAGTTCCTCGGCCAGGTGCTCGAGTACACGCTGGAGCGCAACGACGCGGTGCTCAACATCCTCGGCGCCACCTCGGGAGACACCGGCTCGGCGGCGGAGCACGCGCTGCGCGGCAAGGAGCGCGTCGCCGTGTTCATGCTGTCGCCGCAGGGCCGCATGAGCGCGTTCCAGCGGGCGCAGATGTTCTCGCTCGATGACGCGAATGTGCACAACATCGCGGTCGAAGGCGTC
Source organism: Microbacterium sp. CCH5-D1 (assembly GCF_001557335.1). NCBI lineage: Bacteria > Bacillati > Actinomycetota > Actinomycetes > Micrococcales > Microbacteriaceae > Microbacterium > Microbacterium sp. CCH5-D1. The sequence goes on along the minus strand of NZ_LSJW01000072.1, from coordinate 44,794 downwards.
TTCGACGACTGCCAGAACCTGGTGAAGAAGCTCGCCGGTGACCTCGACTTCAAGCGCGCCCAGCACCTCGGCGCGGTGAACTCCATCAACCTGGCACGCATCACGGCGCAGACCGTCTACTACTTCTGGGCCTGGCTGCGGGCGACGGATGCCGGAGGCTGGACAGAGCTGTCGTTCACGGTGCCCTCCGGGAACTTCGGCAACATCCTGTCCGGTTTCTTCGCGAAGCAGATGGGACTCCCGATCCGTCGTCTCGTGCTCGCAGCTAACGAGAACAACGTGCTGGACGAGTTCTTCCGCACGGGCGTCTACCGACCGCGCAGCGCCGCCCAGACCCTCGCCACGTCGAGTCCCTCGATGGACATCTCGAAGGCGTCCAACCTGGAGCGCTTCATCTTCGAGCTCGTCGGCCGCGACCCCGCTCGCGTCGTCGGCGCCTGGGACGATCTGGAGGCGCAGGGCGACTTCGACTTCTCCGCCGACAAGGAGCGCTTCCTCGAAGAGTTCGGCATCGTCAGCGGCACGTCGACGCACGCGGATCGACTGGCGACCATCCGCGCGGTGTACGAGGCGACCGGCGAGGTCATCGACCCGCACACGGCCGACGGTGTCAAGGTCGCCCGCGAGTATGTCGAGCCCGGCGTGCCGATGCTCGTGCTCGAGACCGCGAAGCCCGAGAAGTTCGCAGAGACGATCCACGAGGCCATCGGTGTCGAGCTCGGCTACGCGCCGGAGCTGCAGGAGATGCTCGATGCGCCTCAGCACGTGACCGAGATGGGCGACGACGAGCAGGCCCTGCGCGCCTTCATCGAGACCAACGCGCTGCACTGACTCCACGCGCCCCAGGCCGTCCTCGAGACCCACGCCTGGCGCCGAGACCCACTCCTGCCCGCGTCGGCAGGAGTGGGTCTCGGCGTTGAGCGTGGGTTTCGGCGTCGAGGCAGGTGCGACAAGCGAGGCGAGAAACCCCAGGTGTGCGACCTGCACATCCTCGCGTGATTCTCGTGCGATATGCACATGTCGGGGCCGTGGGAAGCGTCGCTACTGTGGCGCACAACCCGTCCTCCTCCTCCCGAAGGATCCTCATGGCACGCACGGCGCACGCAGACGACTTCGCGCTCTCCCGAGTGACTCCGGAGGCCCGCAAACCCTGGTTCGGAATCGCCGTGCAGCGATTCGGACAGGTCTCGGCCCTCTCGCAGTTCCTCCTCGGCGCGACCCTCGGCTACAGCATGACCTTCGGCGAGGCCGTCCTCGCCTTCCTGTTCGGCTCGCTCATCCTCGAGGTGATCATGTGCGTGGTCGGCTTCATCGGCCAGCGCGAAGGCCTGAACACCGCACTCCTCGCCCGCTGGACCGGCTTCGGCGAGATCGGCGCCTCGCTGGTCGGCCTCGCGATCGGCATCAGCCTGATCGGCTGGTTCGGCATCCAGTCGGCCATCTCCGCCCAGTCTCTCGACGCGCTCATGCCCGGTGCCCTGCCGGTGTGGGCCTGGAGCCTCATCTTCGGTCTTGCCGTCACCGCGATCGTGGCCTTCGGGTTCGTGGGGATGCAGTGGCTCGCGAACATCACCGTGCCGCTGTTCCTCATCCTGGTCGGCTGGTCGGTCATCTCCGAGCTCACCCGCCACGACATCGGCGAACTGCTCACCGGTCCTGCCCCAGGCCCGACCATGAGCGTCTGGGCCGGGACCGGCATCGTCGCCGGCGGTCTCATCGTCGGTGCGATCATCACCGGTGACATGACCCGCTTCAACCGCTCCCGCGCCGACGTCATCAAGCAGACCGTGGTCGGCGTCTCGCTCGGTGAGTTCGTGATCGGCCTCGCCGGCGTGCTGCTCGCCCACGCGGCCGCCAGCGGCGACATCGTCGCGATCGTGACCTCGTCGGTCGGCTTCATCGGTCTGTTCATCGTGCTCACCGGCACCCTGAAGATCAACGACTGGAACCTGTACTCCTCCACGCTGGGGCTCGTGAACTTCATCTCGACCGCGTTCGGCAAGAACCTGCACCGCGTCACGACAACCATCGTGCTGGGCATCGTCGGGTCCGTGCTCGCCGCAGTCGGCATCCTCGGCCAGTTCACCGAGTTCCTGATCGTGCTCAGCGTCGCATTCCCGCCGATCGCCGGGATCATGGTCGCCGAGTACTACATCGTGCGTCGCTGGCGCCCCGAGCTCGACGCCACCCGAGAAGCCGGCACATTGCCGGCGACGGCACCGCGCATCGTGCCCGCGACCATCGTCGTCTGGCTCGTCTCGGCACTCGTCGGATACTTCGTCACGTGGGGCATCCCGTCCCTGCTCAGTCTCTTCCTCTCCATGGTGCTGTACATCGTGGCGGGCAAGCTCGGCTGGGTGCGCGGGGTCGGAGTCGCCACGACGCGACAGGCGGCCCCGATCGAAGAAGCGGCAGCAGCGGCCTGACCGGCCCTGAGACAGACATCCCCTCACCGGAAAGCGAGAATCATGCACATCGGCATCGACGTCGGCGGCACCAACACCGATGCCGTCCTCATGGACGGCACCCGCACCCTGGCGGGGGTGAAGCACTCGACCACACCCGATGTGACGAGCGGCATCATCCAGGCGATCGAGGATCTGCGGGTCGGACACGCCTTCGCCGGTGCGGACATCGACGCCGTGATGATCGGCACGACGCACTTCATCAACGCCCTGGTGCAGGCCAGCCGTCTCGCGCCCGTCGCCGCCCTGCGCCTCGGACTTCCGGCGACGCGCGCACTGCCGCCGCTGGTCGACTGGCCGGAGGTGCTGGTCGAGGCGACCCAGGCCCGCAGCTACCTCGCGCACGGTGGCTACGAGTTCGACGGCAGGCCGATCTCGCCCCTCGACCCCGAGGAGATCCGCGCGCACGCCGAGGACATGAAGGCGCACGGCATCCGCTCGGTCGCCATCTCCTCGGTCTTCAGCCCGGTCAACCACGACCTCGAAGTGCAGGCCGCCGAGATCGTCGCGTCGGTGCTGGGGGATGATGCCGCCATCTCGTTGTCGCACGAGATCGGACGGATCGGGCTGCTGGAGCGCGAGAACGCGACGATCATCAACGCCGCGCTCCGTGAGCTCGCCTCCGAGATCGTCGACGGGCTCACCTCGGCGGTGCGTGCCCAGGGCATCGAGGCGCCGATCTTCCTCAGCCAGAACGACGGCACGCTCATGGACGAGGAGTACGTGCGCCGCTACCCGGTCGCCACCTTCGCCTCCGGACCGACGAACTCGATGCGCGGAGCAGCGGCCACCAGCGGTCTCGACGACTGTGCCGTGATCGATGTCGGCGGCACGACCGCCGACATCGGACTGCTGATCAACGGCTTCCCCCGGGAGACGGCGAACGAGGTGAAGGTCGCCGGCATCCGCACCAACTTCCGGATGCCGGACGTGCTCTCCCTCGGCATCGGCGGCGGCAGCATCGTCGATGAGGAGACCGCGGAGGTCGGACCGGCATCGGTGGGGTACCGGCTGACCACCGAGGCCCTGGTCTTCGGCGGTTCCACGCTCACCGCCACGGACATCGCGGTGGCCGCGGGTCGCGCCCAGGTGGGCGATGCGAGCAGGGTCGCACACCTCGACCCCGTGTTCGTGCAGCGAGTGCTCGCCCGCATCGCCGAGCGCGTTTCCGAAGCAGTCGACCGCATGCGCACCTCGCCGGAGCCCATCGCCGTGGTGGCCGTCGGCGGCGGATCCATCCTGCTCCCCGACGAGCTGCCCCTGTTCGGCACCGTGCACCGACCGGAGAACTACGCGGTCGCGAACGCCATCGGCGCATCGATCGCCCAGGTCGGCGGCGAGATCGACAAGGTCTATGCGATCGAGCCCGGTCGTCGCGATGAGACGATCGCCGAAGTCCGCGCGGAAGCTGTCGACAAGGCGATCGCGGCGGGTGCGAAACCCTCGACGGTATCGATCATCGACTTCGACGAGGTTCCGATCCCGTACCTCCCCGGCAACGCCACGCGCATCCGCGTGAAGGCCGTCGGCGACCTCGACATGGGGGCGTGATATGAGCTGGACCATCACGTCTGCGCACATCGACGGACTCGCCCGCGGTGCTGCCGTCCTCGGCACGGGTGGGGGAGGAGACCCCTACATCGGAGCACTCCTCGCCCGTCAGGCGCTGGCCGCCGGTGAGGTCACGGTCGTGGGCCTCGACGAGGTGCCGGACGACGCTCTCGTGCTGTTCGTCGCGATGATGGGCGCACCGACCGTCATGGTGGAGAAGCTGCCGAGTCTCGCCGAGGTCGTCGAGCCGGTCAAGGCGCTCAGCATCCATCTCGGCCGTCCGATCACCCACATCGCGTGCGCCGAGGTCGGCGGAGTCAACTCGACCATCCCGATCGCGGCCGCCGCAGCACTCGGTCTGCCACTCGTCGACGCCGACGGGATGGGACGTGCCTTCCCCGAGCTGCAGATGGTGCTCCCGACCCTCTACGGGGTGACCGCCTCCCCTCTCGCGTTCAGCGACGAGAAGGGCAACACCGGCGTGCTGCAGACGGTCGACAACTCCTGGACGGAGCGCATCGCCCGCGTGGCCTGCGTGGAGATGGGCTGCTCGGTCATGATCTCCGGGTTCTCGATGTCGGGTTCCGCCGCACGTGAGTCGCTGGTGGCGGGCTCGCTCTCCCGATGCATCGAGATCGGCGAGCGCATCACGGCGGCGCGGGACGCGAAGACGGACCCGGTCGATGGCGTCGTCGATCTGCTCGGCGGGCGTGAGCTGTTCGACGGCAAGGTGGTCGACGTGCACCGGGCCACCACGACCGGCTTCGCCCGGGGGCGCGCGCGCATCGACGGCGACGGCGGGGCGACGCTGACCCTGCAGTTCCAGAACGAGCATCTGGTGGCGGAAGCCGACGGCGTCGTCCTCGCGACCACGCCCGACCTGATCATGGTGCTCGACGGCGAGTCGGGTGAGCCGATCACGACCGAGGCGCTGCGCTACGGACAGCGGGTGCGGGTGATCGCGGCTCCGGCCGACGAGCGCTGGCATTCGCAGGCGGCGCTCGCGATGGTCGGCCCCGGGTACTTCGGGTACGACATGGATGCGCACCGCTTCGACGGCAGCGTCTCCGTCGGAACCGCTGCGGCGGGAGCCGCCGTATGAGCTGGCAGCTCACGGCCGCCGACCTGCCCGACCTCGCCAGGGGCGCGACGCTGCTCGGTACCGGCGGGGGAGGCGATCCGTACATCGGCAAGATGCTCGTCGAGCGCGTTCTCGGCGAGGGCAGCATCACGATCCTCGACCCGGATGAGCTCCCCGACGATCTGTTCGTGATCCCGACAGCGCAGATGGGGGCGCCGACCGTGATGATCGAGAAGATCCCCGCGGGCACGGAGCCCACCCTGGCGTTGCGCACGCTCGAAGAGCACCTGGGGCGCAAGGCCGATGCGACGATGCCGATCGAATGCGGTGGCATCAACTCCATGATCCCGCTCATCGTCGCCGCGGAGACCGGGCTTCCCGTGGTCGACGCCGACGGCATGGGACGGGCGTTTCCCGAGCTGTCGATGGAGACCTTCGCCGTGTACGGCGTGCACGGATCGCCTCTCGCCCTCGCCGGCGAACGGGGCGAGAAGGTCGTGATCGACACGGGCGACGACGACCGGCAGATGGAGTGGCTCGCCCGCGGGATCACCATCCGTCTCGGCGGCGTCGGGCACATCGCCGAGTATGCGATGACCGGAGCCGACGTGCGGAGGACGGCCGTGCCACGCACGATCTCGATGGCGCTCGCGCTCGGTCGCGCGATCCGCCTCGCGCGCGAGGAGCATCGCTCGCCGTTCGAGGCGATCGCCCGCACGCTCTCGACCACCCTGTACCCGCACCTGCGCGAACTCTGCGTCGGCAAGGTCGTCGACGTCGAACGCCGCACGACCGAGGGATTCGCGAAGGGGCGAGCCGTCATCGCACCGGTGGGCGCGGACGAGGGCGACACGTTCGAGATCTCGTTCCAGAACGAGAACCTCATCGCGCACCGAGGCGAGACGCTCGTCGCGATCGTCCCCGACCTGATCTGCGTGGTCGATCACGAGACGGCCGAGCCCATCACGACGGAAGGGCTCCGGTACGGTCAGCGCGTCCGGGTACTGGGTATCTCCACTCCGGAGATGATGCGAACGCCCGATGCCCTCGCCGCCTTCGGACCTTCGGCGTTCGGCCTCGCAGCGGAGTTCGCTCCGATCGAAGCGCTGGCCGCGGGTGAGGGCGTTTCTCCCTAGGCTGGAGCGCATGATGCTGCAGCGCGACGACCTCACGGCGCTCGCCCGCGGCTATGCGCTCCTCGGCTCCGGCGGCGGTGGCTCGACGACCATGCTCGAGCTGATGCTCGCCGGAGCCGAGGGCTGGCCGATCGAGGTCTCACCGGTCGCGGCGCTGGACCCGGCAACGCCATGCCTGGGTGTCGCCTTCGTCGGCTCCACGATGCTGCTCGGTGAGCGGCTCCCCGGGGCGAACCCGTTCGCCCGGCTGCTGGGCGCGGTCGAACGCTGGATCGGCCATCCGGTGCCGGCCGTCTGCTCTCTCGAGGGCGGGGGCATGAACGGCCTCGCTCCGCTGACGCTCGCAGGTTCACACGTGATCGTCGACGCGGACTGCACCGGTCGCGCAGTGCCCGGCCTCGACCAGATGTCGTTGTTCGTGGATCAGGTGCCCGGTCTCGTGTTCGCGTGCGACACGGGGTCCGACGGCGTCGCGCTCGTCGAGGCGCACCGCGCGATCGACGCCGAGAGGGTGGTGCGGTCGGCGATCGTCCAGGCGGGCGGGGTCGGATGTGCCGTGCTCGGCGGGTTCACGGTCGGCGATCTGACGGAGCACGCGATCGGTGGACACCTCGCCTACGCGCTCGAACTGGGCCGGGCCTACCTCGCAGCCTCGGCAGCACCCCTCCCTCTGCTCGCGGACGTCCTCGGGGCGGAACTGCTCGCCGAGGGTCGCATCATCTCGGTATCGCCCTGGGCGCACGATCCACACGTGAACGCGGTGGAGATCAGCGGTCTCACCGGCGCAGTCCATCGCGTGGTCAGCCGCTCCGAGACCCTCGCGGTGCTCACGGATGGCCGTCTCGTGGCGTCGGCGCCGGAGATCATCGTGGTCGTCGACGCGATATCGCGCGAGATCCTCGAGGTGACCGAGCTCCGGCTCGCGCGCACGGTGGCGGTGCTCGCGATCCCGGCGCCTCCCTGGTGGAACGCCAGAGCGGACCGACGCGCGAAGGTGCTGCCCTCGGCGTACGGCCTCGAGGGTGTGGACGCCGCGTGAACGAGAGACTGCAGCTGAGCGCGCTGCTCGCCCACTCCGAGAACGGCGCCCTCAGGCGTGTCGCCGGACCCGCGGATGCACTGTGGGATGCCGTCGCGGTGGGGGCGAGTGAGGCAGAGCTGGTCGAAGCCGGCACCGGCCGACTCGCGATCATCACGGCGGCAGCGCCGACATCGACCTGGCAGCAGGATGCACTGCTGCGCCGCCTGCGTGATCGCGGGTACTCGGGGCTCGCCCTCCCCGGAGCCGCCTCGTTCGACGCGGGCGCGTTCCGCCTCGCAGACCGTATCGGCCTCTGCCTGCTCGATGTCGAGCGACCGATCCAGCTCGCGAGGGCCTGCTGGATGCTGATCGAGGCGCGGGATGCGTTGACGCTCAGTCAGGTGCGCAAGGTCGCCCAGTCCTTCGAGTACGCCGCCGATGACCTGGCCGACCTGCTCGGCCACATCGCCGCGAACCTCGGCGTCGGAGCTGCGCTGATCGACTCGTCCGGCGTGCTCCAGGAGGCGGGTGCTCACCTGGACGAGCGGCTGCACGCCGCGATCGGCTTCGAATCCTGGCTGGATCGGACGAGCATCGGGGATGCTGCGGCCGCATCGGTGCGCGTGGACAGCCCGGGGCGCAGCGGTCTGCGGCTCGTGCTGTTCGGCCGGGGGCTCGGTGAGGCGCAGGTGCAGTCGCTGTCCGTCGCGGCCGAGGTCGCGATGCCCGCCGTCGCCGCACGCATCCTGATCGACGAGGTGGCGGCCGTGAACGACGTCGCGGTGTCGTCCGGACTGCTGCGGGACTTCGTCGACCTGCACGGTGCGGCGGATGCCGACGTCGAACGACGGATGCTCGAGCGCGGGTGGCGCACCAGCGGACATCACCTCGGCTTCCGGATGGTGGCACGGAGCCGCCTCGACTCCTTCTCGCTGCTGCGTACGGTCAGCGCCGGCCTTAGCGCTATCGACGGCGAGGCGCATGCGACGACGGCCGGTCGTGGACTGAGCGGGTGGCTGACCTTCGCCGAGTCGCCGGATCCGGATCAGGTGGAGCGGGCCGTCGCCGCTCTGCGGGACCTGCATCTCGGGGTGCTGCGCGATTTCGCCGTCGCCACCGGGGTCGGCTCGCTCCAGGGCGGTTCGGAAGGCCTCGCAACGACGCTCGATGAGGCGGGCGACGCGGCGCGCATCGCGGCATCGCGGTCAGCGACGGGATGGTTCGTACGGGTGGACAGTCTCGGACTGGAGCAGCTTCTTCTCGCGTGGACCGGCAACGACACGTTCGTTCCCGCGGCGGAATCGCTGTTGGCTCCGCTGCGGGAGGGAGGCGGCGAACTGCTCGTCACGCTCTCGGCCTACCTCGACCACGAATCGGGCATCGCCGCGACCGCGACTGCGCTGGGCCTGCACCGCAACACCGTGACCATGCGGATCAGACGCGTGCAGGAGCTTCTCGGCATCGACCTGACCGACCCGGAGGCGCGCCTCGCCCTGCACCTCGCATGTCGCGCGGTGCAGCCGCGTTGAGCCGGGGAGTCTTCACTCCTGCGGGTCGCCGTGCAGCATCCACGGGATGCCGAACCGGTCCACGAGCATCCCGAACAGTCCACCCCACGGGGGCACGTCGAGCGGCATGGTGATCGTCGCCCCGTCCGAGAGCCCGTCCCACACGGTGCGGGTGGTCTCCTGCGAGTTCCCGCTCAGCGAGACCCAGAATCCCTGCGGCTTCTCGTAGGGCATGCCGTCGGGGGTGTCCGAGGCCATCAGCACCAGACCGTCCGGAGTGTCCAGCTGCGCATGCATGATGAGGTCCCGCTGGCTCGGATCCTGCACCATGTCGGGGAACTCCCCGAACGTGTTCACCACGAGGTCGCCCCCGAGGACGCGTTGATAGAACTCCATCGCCGCGCGGGCCTCGGTGCGGAAGGACAGGTACGGGTTGAGAGCGGGCATGAGAACTCCAGGAGGCTGACACGGACGACACGGCCGGCGCCGCTGAGGCTCAGTCTGCGCCGCGGTCGTCGTGCCCGCAAGAGGTTCAGGCCGGGAGCGCTCTGACCGCGGCGGTGAGTACCTGCGGCACGGTCGGGACGCCGGCGGCGCGGAACACTTCGAGGCCACTGGCGTCGCGGATGATCACCGTCGGTGTGACCTCGATGTCGAGTCTCTCGGCGGTATCCGGGTCTCGCGCGACGTCGATCTCCGTGATGGTCGCGTCGGGAAGGAAGCGTGCCGCCTCGGCCAGCACGGTCCTGGTCCGTGCACACGCGCCGCAGAACGACGACGACACCAGGGTCAGTTCCATCCGCACCTCCTCGGACGCTCTCGCGTCATCACCACAGGTGCAACCTCCGCCCGGTTCGTCGTGTTCCCCGACCGGCTCCAGGACGCTATTGCGCGGCGAGCCACTCGGCGAAGCCCTGGTGCCCGAGGTCGGCGTCGGGGCCGGGGAGCGCATGGCCCGCCCTCATCCCCGCCATCTGCGGCCCCGGCACGTTCACGGTGGGCACCCAGCCGCGGTATCCGCGACGTCGAGCGAAAGCGCGGACCATGTCGGACAGCTGCTCCTCGCGGGGTCCGGCGAGGTCGCGTACCCGGCCCTGCGGTTCCGCCCCTGCCAGTGCCGCGAGACGTGCGCCCACCTCACGGGCTGCCACAGGCTGGGCGCGGGCGTTCGGGGCGAGGTGGAGCGGTCCGAGCTTCGCCCGCTCGAACATCTGCCCGGCGAACTCGTGGAACTGCGTCGCTCGCAGGATCGTCGACGGCACGCGGGATCCCTCGACGATCTTCTCCTGGGCGATCTTGCCGGCGTAGTAGTCGTACGGGATGCGGTCGATCCCGACGATCGACAGCAGCACGAGATGTCCGACACCCGCGTCGGCAGCCGCAGCGGACAGGTTCCCGGCCGCCGCGGTGAAGAACTCGATCGCCGTGCTCGCCTTGAGGGTCTCGACGCTCACGACATCGATCACCGCATCCGCGCCGGCGAGTGCCTCACCCACGCCCTGCCCGGTCACGAGGTCCACTCCTCGGGATCGGCTGAGGACGACGGCGTCGTGGCCGGCCGATTGCAGCGCCTCGACCGTGTGTCGACCGACGGTCCCGGTTCCTCCTGCGACGGCGATCCTCATGTGCGTTCTCCTTCGTCTCGGTCCATCCTCGTCTTTTTCGCCGAGCCGGACGAGCGCGAACGCAGTCGGAAGGCTCGCGATGAGCGGATCCGCCGCTGAGTACGATGGCGCTGTGACCACATCGACCGTGCGCCCCGGCATCGCCGAGAGGCTTTCGCAGATGATCCGGATCCCGACGGTGTCGGCCGAACTCGATGAACGCGGCTCGGCTCCGTTCGAGGAGTTCGTCGCGCTGATCGCCGAGCTCTACCCGTTGACGCACGAGAGGCTGCGTCTGGAACGGCACACCGAATTCGGCCTGCTGTTCCACTGGAAGGGGAGCGGGAGTGCTGCGGCGGACGAGGGGCCCGTCGTGCTGATGGCGCACTACGACGTCGTCCCCGTCGACGAGAGCGACGCCTGGACACACCCGCCCTTCGCGGGCGTGATCGCCGGCGGATCGGTCTACGGTCGAGGTGCTCTCGACGACAAGGGGCCGCTGATTGTGATCCTGGAGGCGGTCGAGAATCTGCTCGCCGACGAGTTCGTCCCGCCCCGCGACGTGTACCTCTCCTTCGGCGGCAATGAGGAGACGTACGGACGCGCCGCCGAGGAGATCGCGCGGGTGCTGCGCGACCGGGGAATCGTCCCCTGGCTCGTCGTCGACGAGGGCGGTGCCGTCGTCGATGCGCCCTTGCCGTTCGTTCCCGGACGGGCCGCGATGATCGGTGTCGGCGAGAAGGGTGTGATGACCCTGCGGCTCTCTGCACGGGGCGAAGGCGGCCACGCCTCGGCCCCGCCGACCCTCACGGCGGTCCGCCGCATCGCCAGGGCTGTCGACCGACTCGGCCCGACGACCTTCCGCCCCCGTGCCTCGAAGGCGATCCTCCGGATGCTGTCGCAGTTGGCCGCGCAGACGCCGGGCACGGCTCGCCACCTGCTGCGGTTCCTCGGCTCTGCGCCGCTGCTGACCGCGCAGATCTTCGCCGCGCTGGGTGGTGAACCGGCCGCTCTCGTGCGCACGACCGTCGCGCCGACGATGCAGTCCGGAGGAACCGCGGCGAACGTGCTGCCGTCGCAGGCTTCGGCCACCGTCAACCTGCGCATCGCGCTCGGGGAGACCACGCAGCAGACGGTGTTCCGGGTGCGCCGGCGGGTCCGCGATCCGCTCGTCGCGGTCGAGGTCGTCGAAGCGAGCGAACCGTCGCCGGAATCATCGACCGATAACGCTCAATTCGCTCTGCTGGCCGACGCGCTCGAGGTCGCGTTCCCCGGCGTGCCTGCCGTCCCGTATGTGATGATGGCGGCCACCGACTCGCGACACTTCCATCGCTTCTCACCCGCGGTCTATCGGTTCGCGCCGCTGGACATGTCGAATGCGCAGCGCGCGTCGATCCACGGCGTCGACGAGAGCGTGGAGATCGCCGCGCTGGAACGGGGAGAGCGGTTCCACAGGGCGCTGCTCGAACGGCTAGGGTGATCTCACCCTCCCCTCGGAGCCTGCCGGGGGACCCGAAGCAGAAGCAGGAGACGCGATGACGCGCACCCGCACCCTGGGCACCCTCGCCGTCGTGGTCGGCTTCCTTGCCTTCGTGGAGTTCACGAGCGGTGTGCTGCAGGGGTACTACACCCCGATGCTCACGGACATCGCCCGCCATCTGGGCATCCACGACGCCGACGTGAACTGGCTCGAGGGCACGCAGCTGATGCTGTCGGCACTCGTCGTCCCGGCCTTCGCCAAGCTGGGCGACATGGTCGGGCACAAGCGCATGCTGCTCATCTCCACCGCGGTCACGGCGGCCGCGGCGCTGGTGCTGCCCTTCACCGATTCGTTCCCGGTGTTCCTCGCCGCGTGGGCGCTGATGGGCTTCTACGTCGTCTGGCTTCCACTCGAGATCGCCCTGATCTGGTCGCGTTCGCGCCGCATGGAGGGTCGGTCGTCGATCACCGCCAAGGCTGCGGGGCTGCTCGTCGCCGCTCTCGAGGGCGGCGCGATCATCGGCGCCCTGGTCGGCGGTGCGCTCATCGACGTGCTTCCCCTCACCGTCGTGCTGCTGGTCCCGGCCGTGCTCATCGTGGTGTGCTTCTTCGTGATCCTCTTCGGGGTCAAGGAATCGCCGGAGCCCACCGGCGGTGTCTTCGACACGGTCGGCCTCGTGCTCATCTCTCTCGCCCTCGTCTGCTTCACCGGCGGGCTCAGCCTGCTCCGCCTGGAGGGCGGTCTGACCAACCCGTGGTCCTGGGCGGTGGTGATCCTCGGCGTGCTGCTCGTGGTCCCGTTCGTGCTCTGGGAGCTGCGCTGCGCAGACCCGCTGATCGACGTGCGCATGTTCCGCTCGCCCGCGCTCGGACCGGTGTTCCTCACGGCCGGGCTCTTCGGCGTCAGCGTGCTCGGCGCGCAGGCCCCGCTGTCGACGTTCGCGCGCACCGACCCATCGGTGTACGGCTACGGTCTGGGCACGACCGGCTTCGCCACCTCGTTGATCATCGGCGTCTACCTCATCGCCATGATCACGGGGGCGCTGCTGTTCCCGGTGGTGGCGCGGCGTGCCACACCGCGGGTGACGCTGATGGGAGCGTCGATGCTGGTCGGCATCGGCTTCCTCCTCTTCCTGCCGTTCCACGGCTCCTATGCGCAGGTCATCACGAACATGGTGGTCGTGGGGCTCGGGTCCGGGGCACTGGTCGCGGCGCTCCCCGCGGCGGCGGCCTCCGCGGCTCCGGCCACGCAGACCGGCGTCGCGACGGGCCTGACGAATTCGGTGAAGACCGTGGGCGGAGCGATCGCGTCGTGCGTCTTCGGCATCGCGCTCCTGCACGGCGTCGCGAGCACCGCCGGCGCGACGGATGCCACCGCCGGTTCGCTCGCCGGGTACTTCACGGTGTGGATCGTCTGCGGGGTGACGGCGCTCGTCGCCGCCGTGATCCTCGTGTTCGTCCCGAAGACCGCATTCACCGATCGTGCCCCGGAGGTCGAGGTCGCGCCGGCGCTCTGAGCGTCAGGCCCGCAGGTGGAGCGCGTTCACGATCCGCGGCCATGCGAGTGCGCCGAGCTCCGCGTCGGCGGCGGGAGAGCCTCCCCGCGCCATCGTCACTCCTGCGGTCACGGCCGATTCGCCGGGGAGCAGCAGTCGGTGCCCCGCGTCCGGGTGAGTGATCACCGTCGTGTCCAGACCCTTCGCCGTGCGGCGTTCGACGAGCTCGCGGGCGAATCGGATGCTGGGCCAGACCCGGTCGTCGCCGCCGGCGACGAGCACGACGACACCGTCGATGTCCTCCGCCCGGATCGCGGCGGATGCGGCGGCCGAAGGGTCACGATCGACGCTCGACTCGTACAGAGCACGATACTCGGGCGGGTCGGTCGACGGCGTCCACGACGGAGCGAACGGGACGAACGGCATCGGGGTACCCCGACGGGTCCAGTGCGACGACCAGGTCCCCTCTGAGTTGCCAGCCCAGACGACAGAGGACGGGGCGACGGCGACCGTCGCATCGATCGGGTGCAGGGACGCGGTCACCAGCGCCGCCTCCGCTCCGAACGATGTTCCGAAGATCGCCACGCGATCGGCGTCACGACGCAGCAACTCCACCTCTTCGACAAAGGTCTCGATCGGCACTTCGTGCGGGGCAGGGCGCTGGCTGATGCCGCCGAACCAGCGGATGGCCCTCACACGGGCGCCGTGCCGTGCCAGCATCTCCGCCCGCTCGACCTCCACACGCCCGCTGGATCCGGCGAGGAGCAGGACAGCCGTGCCGCACGGGTTCTCCGGGAAGGCATCGTGGCGGTCGGCCGGGTGCACCCCGCTGCTGTGTCGAGGCGTCATCGTCACTCGCGGTCGAGGCCGAACGTGCGTTTGACGAGCGCCTGCACGTCGCGGTCGAGACCGTCGATGCGGGTGTTCACGGAATCGAAGCGGGTGTTCACGGAATCGAAGCGGGCATTCATCTCGGTGCGCAGCCCATCGATCTGGCCGTTCATCTCCGTACGCAGGCCCCCGATCTCGCTGCGGAGGATGCGGACGAACAATGTCGAGACGACGGTGAGCGTGCTGAACATCAGCACGGTGAACGACCCGATCATCGTCCAGATCTGCGCGTCGTTCATGACTCCCACTCCCTCATCGTCGCATCGATCCGGCAAGCCTGCCAGAGCGCAGGAGCCGAAGATATCGGTTGCCCACGATCCGTGGATGACACGCTCTCCGTCGCGTCGGTGCAGGAAGGACTGGGCGGGGGAGGCCCCGCCCAGTCCCGGTCAATCGCCCTTCACGTTGACGACCTGCCGCAGCGTGTGCCGGATCGACACGAGGCTCGCGGCATCCGCCATCACCCGGTCGATCGGCTTGTACGCCTGGGGGATCTCGTCGATGAACGCGTCGGTGTCACGGAACTCGATGCCGGCCATCGCCACACGTAGCTGCTCGTGAGTGAAAGTCCGTCGCGCCGCGGACCGCGAGTACTCCCGGCCGGCGCCGTGCGGCGAGGAGCTCAGCGACTGCGGGTCACCGAGCCCTTCCACCACGTACGAGGCGGTGCCCATCGATCCGGGGATCAGACCCGGACGACCGGCGTCCGCCTGGATGGCGCCCTTCCGGGACACCCATACCTGCTTTCCGTAGTGCTTCTCCGACTATGTGAAGTTGTGGTGGCAGTTGATCCGCTCCTGCTCCTCGACCGGAGTGCCGAGGAACTCCGACACCTGGCGGACGACCCGATCCATCATCTCCTCCCGGTTCAGCAGGGCGAAGTGCTGTGCCCACCGCAGCTCCCGGATGTATCGGGTGAACTCCGGTGTGCCTTCGACGAGATAGGCCAGGTCGGGGTCGGGGAGGTCGATCCACCACTGCTTCGCGAGCCGCTGCGCGACACCGATGTGGTGGCCGGCGATCTTGTTGCCGACGCCTCGCGACCCCGAGTGCAGGAACAGCCACACCCGGTCGAGCTCATCCACCGACACCTCGATGAAGTGGTTCCCGGATCCCAATGTGCCCAGCTGCAGGCGCCAGTTCCCGGCGTACTGTGCGGGGTCGAAACCGCTCTTCTCTGCCAGCTGCTCGAGCTCGGCGATGCGCGGCTCGGCTGTGGCCACGACCTTGCGGTTGTACCGGCCGGCCGACAGCGGGATGGCACGCTCGATCTGCTCCCGGAGCTCGGCGAGTTCGCGGCCGTCGAGGTCGCTCCTCGTGAACTGCGTGCGGACGGCGATCATGCCGCAGCCGATGTCGACGCCGACGGCGGCGGGGATGATCGCGCCGAGCGTCGGGATGACCGAGCCGACCGTCGCCCCCTTGCCGAGGTGCGCATCCGGCATCAGCGCCAGGTGCGGGTGGATGAACGGCATGCGGGCCGTGGTGTGCGCCTGAGCGAGTGTCTTCTCGTCGATCAGTGACGCCCACGACAGCAGCCGTGCGGAGAGCCTCTCCATGATTCCTTTCCTTGTGGTGGTGTTCAGCCACAGGTCAGGGGAGTCTCCAACGGAAGAACGCCCCGGACCTGACGGTACGGGGCGTTGCGAGAGCGGATGCTGTCACACGACGCGTGCCGGAGGGTACGACTCGTAGCGGTCATTGCGCTTGTGCTGAAGCTGCAAGACCGCGGCGATGGGGAGGTTCCGCTGCGCGGTCATCCGTCGACTCCTCGGCTGGTGTGCTGCACCGATCGGCACAGCTTTGCCACCCTAGGGCGCGACACGCCCGGGAGTCAACTCGCCTCGCGAGGAGGGTTGTACATGAACTCGATCCGGATGCCGTCGGGGTCTTCGACGAAGGAGGCGAAGTAGCGCTCCGAGTAGCGGGGGTACTCCTTGGGCTCGCGCACGGCCGTCCAGCCGGAATCCACCGCGATCGCGTGCAGGCGTTCGACGTCGTCGCGCGAGGGCACCGCGAACGCGATGTGCTGCCAGCCCACGCGGCCGTGTCGGTGCGGAGTGGTGTCGTCATCCCAGGTGTAGAGGATGATCTCGGTCTCGTCGCCGTTGTTCCACGAGATCGAATGATCGTTCGCTCCGCCGCTGACATACCCGAGGGCGGAGAGCACGGGATGGAACTGCGCCCTGCCGCGTTCGAGGTCGGTCACGGTGATGCCGAGGTGATCCAGAAGTGCCATGTGCCGAGTCTCCCAGCAACGGCCGACGTCGCACTAGTGCGGCGCGTGGTACTCCGCCTCGCCGCGCTTCCAGTACCCCTTCACGACTGCTTTCGCACTGTCGACGCCCCACCGTTCGAGCAGTGCCCTGCCCGGCTTGACGATCGACTGCTCGGCGGCGACGAAGACGAACGGGTCGAGGCCGACCGTGTCATCGGCCGTCAGCCCCTCGAGGAAGGCGATGAGGGCGGAGCCGGAGGGCTTCTCTCCCCGGTGCAGCCACTCGACCTCGACCGGGGCCTCGACCTCGACCTCTCGGCCGGGGTTCACCGTCTCGATCACGATGCGTGCAGGAGTGCCGTCGGGGATGAGCGCGGCGAACCGTCGGATCGCGGGGATCGCCGTCTCGTCGCCGACCAGCAGCCACGATCCGGGCTCGCCGACCAGCACGGCCGTCCCGCGGGGGCCGCCGACGCCGATCGTGGATCCGAGGGGCGCGTTCGCCGCCCAGGGGGCGGCGACTCCCTGGTCGCCGTGCACCGCGAACTCGACGTCGAGCCAGTCGTCGCCCCAGGCGAGCGGCGTGTACTCGCGGCTGGGGGAGGCGCGCAGCTCCTCGACGGAATCCGTCGGGCCCGCGGGGAAGAACAGGCGCATGTGGTCGTCGGAACCGGGCGAATCGAAGCCGGCGAGATCCGAGCCGGTCAGTCGCACCCGCACGAAGTCCGGCGCCAGCCATTCACGCGCGCTCAGTGTGACGTTGCGGAAGCGCAGCTCGAGGCCGCGACGCTCGATCGAGAAACCGGATTTCGTATCGCTCATAAAGTAAGGCTAACCTAAATGGGACGGCGCGGGTGATCCCCGTGCGTCGCCCCGGCGCCCATCGTGTGCGCACCGATCCCGCAGAACAGGAGTCTCTCCATGTCCGTGCCCAGAACCCTCACCGCTACGAGTGCCGCTCTCGTCGGCCTCCTCGCCCTCGCCGGGTGCACCTCCGGAGGCTCGGAGGAAACGGAGAAGACCGAACCGGCAGCAGCCACCGTCACGATCGAGGACAACACGGGCACGAAGGAGATCGCCACCCCACCCGCATCGGTGGTCGCCCTCGACAACCGCACCTTCCAGACGCTCTCCGACTGGGGCGTCGAGCTCTCCGCCGGGGCCGTGGCACTCATGCCGGAGACCGTGTCGTATGTGAAGGACGACGGGATCGTCGACATCGGCCTGCACAGCGAGCCGAACCTCGAAGCCGTCGTCGCCGTCGAGCCCGACCTGATCATCAGCGGCCAGCGTTTCACGCAGCACAACGCGGCGATCGCGGACCTCGTCCCCGACGCCACCATCGTCGACCTCGAGCCGCGTGACGGCGAGCCCTTCGACGAGGAGCTCAAGCGCCAGGTCACGGTGCTCGGCGAGATCTTCGGCAAGCAGGACGAGGCGAAGAAGCTCGTGGACGACTTCGATGCCGCCGTCGAGCGCGCGAAGGCCGCATACGACGACGCCGACACCGTGATGGCCGTCAACACGTCGGGAGGCCAGATCGGTTACCTCGCGCCGACCGTCGGCCGATCGCTGGGACCGATCTACGACATCCTCGGACTCACGCCCGCTCTCGAGGTGGACGATGCGAGTGACGACCACCAGGGCGACGAGATCTCCGTCGAAGCCATCGCCTCCTCGAACCCGGACTGGATCCTCGTGCTCGACCGCGATGCGGTGTTCGCCGCTGAGACCCCCGACTACGTGCAGGCGGCCGAGATCCTCGAGAGCTCCGAAGCCCTCGCCTCGGTCACCGCCGTGAAGGAGAAGCAGCTCGTCTACATGCCGACAGACACCTACCTGAACGAGGGCATCCAGACCTACGCCACGTTCTTGAACGACCTCGCCGACGCCCTCGAGAAGAGCGCGAAGAACTGAGCTGACGCGGCGGCATCCGGGTGATCCGGATGCCGCCGCCGCACCACCATGGTCTCCACAGACATCGCTTCGCCGCCCCGCAACGCCGGGCGGCTCTTCGACGTGAAGCTGCTCATCGGCGTGCTCGTCGTCGCCGCCCTGCTCGTGATCTCGCTCTTCACGGGTGTGTACGACATCGCCGGCGCGGACGACGGCGCGCAGATGTTCCAGATCACACGTATCCCGCGCACGGTCGCCCTCGTCCTGGCCGGCGCCTCGATGGCCATGGCGGGACTGGTGATGCAGCTGCTCACCCAGAACCGCTTCGTCGAGCCGACCACGACGGGTACCACGGAGTGGGCAGGGCTCGGCCTCCTCGCCGTCATGATCCTCGTGCCGCAGCCGTCCCTCCCGCTGCGGATGGCCGGTGCGGTACTGGCAGCCTTCGTGGGCACCATGGTGTTCTTCGCGTTCCTGCGGCGGGTGGCGCTCAGATCATCCCTGATCGTCCCGATCGTCGGCATCATGCTCGGTGCCGTGGTGGGTGCTCTCTCGACCTACCTCGCTCTGGCCACGAACTCGCTGCAAATCATCGGCGTCTGGTTCGCCGGCAGCTTCACCTCGGTGATGCGCGGCCAGTACGAGATGCTCTGGATCGTGGCCATCATCGGCGTGATCGTCTTCATCGTCGCCGATCGACTCACCATCGCCGGACTCGGCGAAGAGATCGCGACCAACGTCGGGGTGAACTACAACCGGATCATCCTGCTCGGCACCGTCCTGATCGCTGTCACCACCGGCGTGGTCACCGTCGTCGTGGGAAATCTCCCCTTCCTCGGATTGATCGTGCCGAACATCGTCTCGATGGTGCGCGGCGACGATCTGCGCAGCAACCTGCCCTGGGTGTGTCTGCTGGGGATCGGGATCGTCACGGTCTGCGACATCATCGGGCGCACGATCATCATGCCCTTCGAGGTCCCGGTCTCGCTGATCCTCGGGGTCGTCGGCGCCGTGGTCTTCGTGCTCCTCCTGCTCAGGCAGCGTCGACGTGGCTAACGGCGTGATGCGCGCCGCGATGAGCGACGCGGCGACTGCCGGAGGGCTCCGTTCGGCGGGCTCCTTCACGACCCCGCAGGCGCGGCGTCGGTACTTCCTCGTGCTCGGCATCCTCATCGTCCTCGCCGCAGGTTCCGGTTTCGGTCTGCTCGCGTGGGCGAATCCCATGCCCGTCGGCTCCGCGGGCTTCTGGCGCATCGCTCAGCACCGGGCGACAGACGTGACCGTGATGGCGCTCGTCGCCGTCGCTCAGGCCGTCGCCACGGTGAGCTTCCAGACCGTGACGAACAACCGCATCATCACGCCGTCGATCATGGGCTTCGAGTCGCTGTACCGGGTGGTGCAGACCTCGACCGTGTATCTGTTCGGCGTGGCGGGCATCGTTGCTATCCAGGGCGTGGGGCAGTTCGCGATCCAGGTGGCGATCATGGTCGGCCTCGCGGTGGCGCTCTACGGCTGGCTGCTCTCGGGTCGTTACGGCAACCTGCAGATCATGCTCCTCGTCGGCATCGTGATCGGAGGCGGTCTCGGCGCGATCGCCACCTTCATGCAGCGTCTGCTCACCCCCAGCGAGTTCGACGTGCTCGCCGCGCGTCTGTTCGGCAACGTGTCCAACGCCGATCCCTCGTACCTGCCGCTGGCGATCCCGCTGGTGGTCGCGGCCTCGGGGCTGCTGTGGCTGCGCTCGCGCCGGCTCAACCTGATGGCACTCGGTCCGGATGCCGCGCGCTCACTCGGCGTCGATCATCGGCGCGAGCTGTTCATCGTGCTGTTCCTCGTCGCCGTGCTCATGGCGACCTCGACCGCGTTGGTGGGGCCGATGACCTTCCTCGGCTTCCTGGTCGCGACGCTCGCGTACCAGTTCGCCGATACCCATGATCACCGGCTGATCTTCCCGGTCGCCGTGCTCACGGCCTTCACCATCCTGGCCGGGGCGTATTTCGTGATGAAGAACATCTTCTACGCGCAGGGCATGGTGTCGATCCTGATCGAGCTCGTGGGCGGCATCGTGTTCCTCATCGTCATCCTCAGAAAGGGCAGGCTGTGATCGCACTCGACGGCGTCCGCCGGGACTACAGCAGCGAGGTCGCGATCGGCCCCGTCGACCTCGAGATCCCCGCCGGCGGCATCACCGCTCTCATCGGTCCGAACGGTGCAGGCAAGTCGACTCTGCTCACGATGATCGGGCGTCTCAGCGGGATGGACGCCGGAGCCATCGAGATCGCCGGACTCGATGTGGCCTCCACGAAGTCGAAGGACCTGGCGAAGGTCGTGTCGATCCTGCGCCAGGAGAACCACTTCGTCACGCGCCTCACCGTGCGTCAACTGGTCGGCTTCGGGCGCTTCCCGCATTCGAAGGGTCGGCTGAACCGCGCGGATGAGGAGATCATCAGTCGAGCCATCGACTTCCTCGACCTCGGCGCGCTGGAGGGCAGGTATCTCGACGAGCTCTCCGGTGGGCAGCGCCAGCGCGCCTACGTCGCGATGGTCCTCGCGCAGGACACCGAGTTCGTGCTCCTGGACGAGCCGCTCAACAACCTCGACATGCGGCATGCGGTGCAGATGATGAAGCACCTGCGACGCGCGTCGGAGGAGCTCGGACGCACGATCGTCATCGTGCTGCACGACATCAACTTCGCGAGCCACTACGCCGACCACATCTGCGCCATGAAGGATGGAGCCGTCGTGGAGTTCGGGGCGCCGGCCGCGATCATGACGGACGACGTCCTCACACGGGTCTTCGACACTCCCGTGCGCGTTGTCGACGGTCCGTCAGGGCCGCTCGCCGTCTACTACTGAACTGTGCCGCTGCTGAACTGTGCCGCTACTGAACTGTGCCGCGTTCCCACGGGCGAGGGGATCGAGGTCAGAGCTCGATGCCGTGGTCCTCGTCGTTGACGCCGGCGTTGTTGCCGCGCCGCGATTCGTACCCGAGGAACCAGCCCAGCCACACGATCGCGGCGAGCAGCACACCGAGCCAGACGTTCTGGAAGATCAGCCCGATCACGACGCCGACGATCAGAAGGCCGACGGTGACGAGGATGCGCAGCATGGAACGGGACATGGCACCAGCATAGGTGCCGGTGTCAGCGGCGGCGATGGTCCTCCGGTGCGAGGCGAGGACCCCGTCGCGGTTCCTGCACACCGCTGGCGTGGATGAGGCGCACGACGCGTTGCCGCTGCCCGGACCAGGGGGAGAGGAGTTCGATCATCCCGTCGTCATCGGTGCGAGTGCCGGTCAGGGCGTAGCCGACCTGGTGGGCGAGGTGGTAGTCGCCGACGCTCACCGCGTCGGGGTCGCCGAGCGAGCGGATGCGGGTCTCCGCCGATGTCCACACCCCCACGCCGGGAAGGCTCGTGAGCACCCGATCGCGATCAGCCCCCGTGGAGGCCGTGCGTACGGCGCGGGCGATGCGGTCTCCGCGTTCAGCCGCACGCACGATGGTGCGAGACTGCGGTGGCTCGACTCCGGCTCTGTGCCAGGCCCAGGAAGGGATCCGGTGCCACTGCTCCGGTGCTGGCGCGGTGAACATCGGGCGCGGCGTCGGTCCCGGCGCGCGCGTTCCGAAGCGGCTGACCAGCCAGCGCCACGCGCCGAAGGCCTGCATGCCGGTCACCTTCTGCTCGATGATCGCGCACGCGAGCGCGTCGAACACCTCGTCGGTGCGGGTCAGGCGCAGTCCCGGATGCCGCCGCGCGGAATCGGCGATGAGGGGGTGATGCGACGCGTCGAAGTCCCCGGCGTCGTCGTGCGCCCCGCACAGGGCGGGGACGAGCTCGAGGGCCGGACCCGATCCGGGGCCCCACGCCGTCGCGCGCACCTCGCCGCCGATCATTCGCAGCGCCAGGGTGGCCGGTCCGAGCGGCGTGCGCATCGCCCGCCAGATGACCGGCCCGTCGATGACCATCGTCGGGTCGTTGCCACCGCGTCGGAGCATACCCACGGTGCTGCGCAGATCGAGCTCGTGCGGCGGTCGGTAGACCGTCTCTCGAGGGGCCTCCGAGCGAGCGGCTCCTGCCTCAGCGGGGTCGGCCGTCAGAGTCATGCGCCCACCCTACGCTCCGGTCCTGACACCGGAGTCCTGGGTGCTCAGAACCGGTCGGGCGAGGGCGTGCCGTGACCGTAGCGGATCACGACGTCGGCGTGCCGATCGAAGCGGTAGCCGATTCCGCGCACGGTGCGCACGATGTCCTCGTAGCGACCCAGCTTCGCCCGGAGGCGGCGCACGTGCACGTCGATCGTGCGCTCGCCCGGCGTCTCGTCGTCCTGTGCCTGCCAGAGCGCTGACACCAGTTCGCTGCGCTCGATCGTGCGTCCCTCGCGCAGCACCAGGTACTGCAGCAGCTCGAACTCCTTGTAAGTGAAAGCAGCGGACTCGCCGTCGATCAGCACACGCTTGCGGGAGATGTCGACCGTGACGCCGCTCTCCTCGTCGGTGGTCTCCTCCTCGGCGGCGGCCTTGGTGCGGGCGATCGCGCCCGGCTCCTGCAGTGCGAGGCGCACGACGTCGAGGTCGCGCCCTCCCGAACCGTGGGGCGCGAGGGCGACGGTGGCGTGGGTCTCGGCTCCCGGCGCGAGCTCGGCGAGCGTGCGACGCAGGGCATCGACGAGCAGGGGGAGGCTGACTCCAGCCTCTGCGGCCTTGATCTCGTCCAGGCCCACGTAGAGGGCGAAGCCACGGGGTGAGCGCACGGCGGGGAGGTCGGCTCCGGCAGGAGAGAGCGGCGCGGCGGTCTCGGGCTGCGTGCGGACGGCGGCGGTGGTGGCGGGACGCTCGAGAAGTGCGGTGTTCGACATGATGATGAAGTCCTCAGGACGTGAGCCCGGACCGAAAGGGGCTCTGATGCGTTGCATGAATGACCGGCGGAGCCGGGAATCGAGCAAAGGGTGGATGCTCGGTGACACTGACCTCGCAGATGGCGAGGGGTTCAGGTCAGGCGGGGTGGCTGTTCGTTCAGCGACACATTCGGCAACACATGCCAACGCGACCGGGCATCATCATCCCGGCAGTCCTGTTCGCCTCCTGGGCGGACGAGGGGCTTGCGTTGGTAGTCATGGGGGGATTATGTCCGATCGTGACGTCTCATGTCAAAACGCCCGGGCGTCCCTGACGGGCGTAACGTGGTTCCAATGACGATCTCGCGCACCGTCGGCGGCTTCATCCTGACCGACGAGAAGGACGCCTCGCGTTACACGCTCATGCGTGACGGCAAGCTCGTGAGCGTGCTCGACTACCGTGACGACGGCCACACGATCGCCCTCACCCGAGCCTTCACGATCCCGACTTTCCGCGGGAACGGCTATGCGGGGAAGGTCGTCGAGGGTGCGGTGGCCGACATCGAGGAGCGCGGCGATCGCAAGGTCGATGCCGTGTGCTGGTACGTGGCCGACTGGTTCGCCGCCCACCCGGAGCGCGCCGGCCTGCTGCGTACTCGCTGACTCTCCGACCGTATGACGAACTGTTACGCCGCGCCCCTGCGAGGATGACGTCATGAAACTCGCCGAGGCCCTCACCGCACGCGCCGACCTGCAGCGCCGGATCGAGCAGCTGCGGGCGCGCATCGTCGCGAACGCCCGCTACCAGGAGGGCGAGGAACCGGCGGAGGATGCCGCCGCCCTGATCGTCGAGGTCGACGCGGCGTTGACGCAACTGCGCGACCTCATCCGCCGCATCAACGCCACCAACGCGCGACTGCATCTGGGTGCGGACGGCACCATGACCGACGCGCTGGCTTCCCGCGACGTGCTCCGTCTTCGGCACTCCGTGCTGACGGATGCGGCAGCCGCCGCTTCGGGGGCCAACGACCAGTTCCTCCGCCAGATGCGTTCGGAGCTGCGTCAGGTCTCCGCACTCCCCGTCTCACAGCTGCGCTCGCGCGCCGACGCCGTCGCGCAGGAGTTGCGTGAGCTCGACAACAGGATCCAGCAGGCGAACTGGTCGAACGATCTCGAGGAGGAGAGCGGGAGTCGGTAGTCACGACGAAGCGGGCACAACCCTCAGCCGGCGGGGCAAGCCGGCACCTGTCGGGCGGAGGGCAGCCCTGATCTCGCATCGCGCAGCCCTGCACTCCGCACAGGTGAAGGTGCACAACGCATCTCGCATCACCGCGTGCCGACCGTCGTGGCGAGGGTGGGTCAGGGGACCTTCCGCTCCCTCCTCCGCGCCGGGTGCGGGCCGCGCACGGCACGCCTCGGACGGAATGTCGGAGGGGGTTCGTACCGTGTGAGTATGCGGATCCTGCACACCTCGGACTGGCACATCGGCCGGACGTTCCATGGCAATTCGACCATGGACGCTCTCGCCGAGGTGCTCGAGGCGCTCACCGCGCAGGTTCGCGACAATGCGGTCGACGTGGTCGTCGTCGCGGGAGACGTCTTCGATTCCGCCACCCCGTCCGGCGCGGCATACACGCTGCTGGGCGATGCGCTGGTGGCGCTGCACGAGACGGGCGCCCGCGTCATCGTCACGAGCGGCAACCACGACTCCGCCGCACGACTCGGGTTCCAGGCGCGCCTTCTCCGCGAGGGCATCCACGTGCTCACAGACCCCCTCGCGGTGGGTGTGCCGGTGACCATCGCCGATGACCACGGACCGGTGCATTTCTACGGCATCCCCTACCTCGAGCCGGCCATCGTGCGTCAGCACTGGCCCGAGGGCGATGCATCCGGGCGTCAGCTGCGCACGCAGGCGCAGACCATGGCGCATGCGATGGACCTGGTCCGCGCCGGCATGGACCAGCACGGAGGCCGAGCGGTGGCGATCGCGCACTGCTTCGCCGCGGGTGTCGACGCGACCGCCGGGCTCGAGCGCGAGGTGCGACAGGGCGGTCTCGACGTCGTGCCGCTGAGCGTGTTCGACGGACCCGACTACGTGGCGCTCGGCCATATCCACGGACGCCAGCAGCTCAGCGACCGCGTGCGCTACGCGGGCGCGCCTCTGCACTACAGCTTCGGAGAGCAGCACAAGCCCCGTGGTTGCTGGCTCGTCGACATCGACGCCGAAGGACTCGCCGGCGTGGAGTGGATGGAACTGCCGGTGCCTCGGCGGCTCGTCACCCTCACCGGCCCGCTCGACGAGATCCTGTCCACCGAGTTGGTCGCGCAGCACGCGGATGACTGGGTCTGCGCCGTCTACACCGATGCGGTGCCGCAGCGCGAGCCCATGCGGCGTCTTCGCGAGAGCTTCCCGTACTGCGCCATGGTGCAGCACCAGCCGGAGGTGACCGCCGAGGTCGACGAGCGCTCCTATGTGCAGCGGCTGCGCACCGCTGTCACCGATGCCGACCGCATCGATGCCTTCCTCGAGCACGTGCGGGCCGGGCACGGACCCACAGAGGCCGAGAGCGAGCTGATCCGCGCGGTGCTCGACGAGCGGGTGCGTGCCGAGGCGCTCGTCTAGATGCGTCTTCATCGTCTGGTGGTCGAAGGCTTCGGCCCGTTCCGGTCGCGACAGACCGTTGACTTCGACGCCTTCGCCGACGACGGCATCTTCCTGATCGCCGGACGGACCGGGGCGGGCAAGTCGAGCATCCTCGATGCGGTGTGCTTCGGCCTGTACGGCGGGGTGCCTCGATACGAGGGCGGCGAGAAACGCCTCCGAAGCGATCACTGCGAGCCTGACGATCCCTCAGAGGTGGTCGTCGAGTTCAGCACGCCGGCCGGTCGATACCGCGTCACGCGCTCGCCCGAGTACCTGCGCCCGGCCAAGCGCGGTGGTGGCATGACCAAGCAGGCGGCCGCCGTGTCGCTCGACGAGTGGACGGACAGTGGATGGATCGGCCGTGCCGCGCGGGCGGTCGACGTCGCCGGCGAGCTCGATGAGATCCTTCAGCTCAGTCGGGAGCAGTTCCTGCAGGTGATCCTGCTCGCACAGAACCGGTTCTCGGAGTTTCTGCTCGCGGGCAGCCGCGATCGCCAGGCACTGCTGCGGCGGCTGTTCGGAACGCAACGATTCGAAGACGTGCAGGCGCGGTTCGACGATCGTCGCCGTGCGGCCGAACAAGTGCTCGGCAGTCGTCTCGCCGCCGTCGAGGCGCGTATCGACGAGGCCGAGAACCTCGTGGTCGCCGGCGGGCTGTCGGGAGACGGCGATGACACCGTGGCGGAGACGTCGCAGGCTCCCGCGTCGATCGACGAGCGGCTGGAGGCCCTCCGGCGGGCGAAGGCTCGCGCCGACTACCGTGCGGAGCGTCGTGCCTCCGATCGCGCCGATGCCGAGCAGCAGTCGACCGCTGCCGACGCCGAACTCGCCATCGCCCGAGAGGAACGACGCGCGCAGCAGGAACGCGATCGAGCCAGATCCGCCCTCGAACGCCTCGATGCCGAGGCGCCGTCGATCGAGCACGCCCGTGCCGAGCTCGCCGCGTCGCGCGCCGCCGAGTCGCTTCGTCCGATGATCGCCGCCGCTGCGCGAGCGGCTGGAGCGCTCGAGGCTGCCGGCCTGGAGGAGCAGAACGCCCGCGTGACCGGGCAGGCGATGGGGCTTCCCGACGACGACGACCTCGAGGCGTGGGCGCAGGAGCGCACCAGGGAGATCGGCGCCTGGCAGCGGGCGCGGGAACTCGAAGAGAGCGCACCGGCTCTGAACGCCGAGGTGCGCGCCGCCGAGGAGGCGGTCGCGGTCGCCACCGCACGCATCCAGGCCGCCGATGCGAAGCGGGCCGCGCTCCCGGAAGAGGTCACCGCACTCAACGCATCGCGCGACGCGGCGCGGAGCCTGGCAGATCGGGTGGAGGACAGACGGGCGGCACAGGAGACCGCAGACGCACGTCGCGTGGCGGCGCGGGAGGCGGAGAGGCTGCGGACAGCGGAGCTCTCGGTAGACGTCGAGCTCACGCAGGCGACGGCGTTGCATGCGGCGGCTCAGTCCACGCTGGCCGAGCTGCGCCGGCGCCGCACGGACGGCATGGCGGGAGAACTCGCGTCGACGCTCCGACACGAACAGCCCTGTCCGGTCTGCGGCTCGCTCGAGCACCCTGCGCCGGCCACGCACGCCGATCCCGTCTCGCCGGAGGACATCGCCGTCGCGGAAGAAGCGCGCGACTCCGCGGCCCGGCGGGAAGGCGAGCTGGCATCCAGATCCTCTGCGCTCCGCGCCGAACTCGCGGCCGCCACCGCTCGCGCCGACGGGCGCGACGTCGAACGTGCCGAGACCGAGTACGAGGAGGCCGCTGCGGCTCTCGCGGACAGCCGCGCGGCTGTCGAGACGCTGACCGCGCTCGACACGCAGCTCGCGGACCTCGTGACGCGGCTCGAGCATCTCGACACCGAACGAGAAGACGACGCGAGGGCTTTGGCGGAGGCACGCGAACAGCATGCCGTCCTGCGTCAACGTCGCACGGAGGCACAGGAGCTGATCGCCGCGGCGCGGGCTGCATTCCCCACGGTCGCCGAACGGCTGGCGGACAACGAGGCCAAGGTCGCGGCTGCGCGTGCGCTGAGCCAGGCGATCTCCGAGCGCGTGCGCAGGGCCGAGGCCCTCGTCGGCGCCCAGGCACAGCGCGACGCCGGTCTCGCGGACTCCGTGTTCGCTGACGAGGCAGCAGCGGAAGAGGCGCTGCGCCCGCTCTCAGTCCAGGAAGCGCTGGACGCGCGGATCACGCAGCACGCGGTGCAACGGGAGAAGGAGCGGGCCGTGCTGTTCGACCTCGAACTCCGCACCCTGCCGGAAGAGCCCATCGACCTGGCACCGGCCGAACGAGCATCAGCGGAAGCTCGTAGCCTCTGGACCACGGCGGTCGACGAGGCAGCCAAGGCCGCCGGCACCGCGGAACGGCTCGGCGGGCTGATCGATTCTGCCGCGATCGAGCAGGCTCGCAGCGCCGACGAGGCCGCGGAGTTCGAGGTGCTGCAGAACCTCGCGGACACGATCGCGGGCAGGGGCGTCAACACCCGCAAGATGACTTTGGAGACGTTCGTCCTCGCAGCAGAGCTCGAGGAGATCGTCGAGGCGGCCAACCGTCGGCTGCACGAGATGTCCACCGGGCGGTATCAGCTGCGGCACTCCGACGCGCTCGCGGCCCGCGGTGCGGCTTCCGGACTCGGCATCGTGGTGTTCGACGCGTTCACCGGCCAGACCCGACCACCGCAGTCGTTGTCGGGAGGTGAGACCTTCCTCACGTCACTCGCGTTGGCGCTGGGATTGGCCGAGGTCGTGACGGCACGCGCGGGCGGCATCCGCTTGGACACCCTCTTCATCGACGAGGGGTTCGGTTCCCTCGACGGTGACACTCTCGACGTAGCCATGCGCACACTCGATGAGTTGCGTCAGGGCGGCAGGACCGTCGGCGTGATCAGCCATGTCGAGGCCATGCAGGAGCAGATCCCCGCGCAGCTCACGGTGCGAGCGCTGCCCAACGGCCCCAGCGTCATCGACGCCCGCTGACGCTCGCTGATGCGGGCCAGTGCGATCCGCCTGTCGTGCGTCAGACGCCGTATTCGCTGCGGATGACGTCGCGCAGCTGCACGCTGCAGCGGGCGACGGCCTCGCGCCAGTCTGTCAGCGCGCTGTCTTCCGCCTGGTCCGACACCGCACGCAACACGCGGATCGGAACACCGAACTGCTCGGCGACCCAGATGAAGGCGTAGGTCTCCATGTCGACCAGTGCAGCACCGGAGGGGCGGATCACGGCGGTGACCTCGGCGTCCTCGACGAAGTGGTCACCGGTCGCGATCAACACGCCGTCGCGTCCGGTGGAGACGCGTGCAGGCAGTGTGACGTGCTGCCCGCGAACGCCGTCGAGGTCGGTGACGTCGTGCTGGAACGCGCTGCCGACCTCGTGGACGGTCGCCTCGAGGCCGGGCTCGATGGCTCCGGCTGTTCCGACCACCACGATCTCGTCGTAGACCTTGGCATCGAGTGCGCGGGTCAGGCCGTACGTGGCCGGCAGCTTTCCGGCGCCGGTCACGAGTCGGTCGAAGCCGTCGAGCTCCTCCGGGAATGCGGACAGTTCGGAATCGAGGGCAGCGACGAGGAGCTTCACCGGTCCATTCTCTCAGGCCTTCGCTGGCAGGAGCATGCGAACGCCGCGGTGTCACCCGGACGTAACACGCAGGGGCGATACTGGTCGAGGACAAGACGGAGGATGACATGTCGTTGCAGAAGCAGATCTCTGAAGACCTCGGCGTCAGGCCCGAGATCGATCCTGAGGCCGAGACCGATCGTCGGATCGGCTTCCTCGCCGACTACCTGCGTGCCACCGGAGCGAAGGGGTTCGTGCTCGGGATCTCGGGCGGGCAGGACTCCACGTTGGCCGGCCGTCTGGCACAGCTCGCGGTGGAGCGTGTGCGCGCCGAGGGCGGCGAGGCGAAGTTCCTCGCGGTGCGTCTGCCCTATCGGGTTCAGCACGATGCCGAAGACGCGGAAGCCGCGCTGGCGTTCATCGCGCCCGACTCCTCCGTCGAGGTCAACATCCAGAACGGTGTCGACGGAGTGGAGGAGGACATCGAGTTCGCGGTCACGAGCGACATCAGCGACTTCAACCGCGGCAACATCAAAGCTCGCGTCCGCATGGTCACGCAGTATGCGCTCGCCGGTCACGACGGACTGCTGGTGATCGGCACCGACCATGCGGCGGAGGCGGTGACCGGCTTCTACACGAAGTTCGGTGACGGCGCTGCCGACATCCTCCCGTTGTCCGGTCTCAGCAAGCGGCAGGGACGCTCGCTGCTCCAGTTCCTCGACGCTCCGGACCGACTCGCCTTCAAGGTGCCGACGGCCGATCTCTTGGACGGCCAGCCCGGACGCGCCGACGAGGACGAACTCGGCCTCACGTACGAGCAGATCGACGACTTCCTCGAGGGGCGCGAGGTCGATCCTGAGGTCGCCGGTCGCATCGAGGCCAGGTATCTCGCGACGCAGCACAAGCGACACCTCCCGGTGACGCCCGACGACACCTGGTGGCGCTGAACCCGCGCGTCGAGGAGCCGTCCGCTTTCGCCTGTGTCCGATGCCGCGGATAGTGTCGAAGCATCCGACAGAACGGGAGCATCGTGCGGATCGACACTCAGGCGCAACGCGTCATCTGGAGCGCGAGCGACCTCAAGGCGGCCGCCGAGTGCGAGTTCGCGTGGGCCCGGGCGATCGACGCGAAGCTGGGGCGCGTCCCCGCCGTCGAAGAGCCGGAGGATGCGACTCTGAAGCGCGCGGCCGAGCTCGGCGACGTGCACGAGCAGAACGTGCTCGACCGGTACATCCACGATCTCGGTGACGAGAACGTGCACCGCATCGAGAAGGTGTCCTCGGTCGACGCGGAAGCGCTCGCTGCAGCAGTCGACGAGACGGTGGCTGCACTGCGCTCGGATGCGCTCGTCGTGTTCCAGGCGGCTTTCGCGACGGACGAGTTCGTCGGGTTCGCGGACTTCCTGCGCAAAGGCGATGACGGGCGCTGGCGTGTGCAGGACTCGAAGCTCGCCCGCAAAGCCCGTGTGACAGCTCTCATGCAGCTCGCGGCATATGTCGACCAGCTCGACCGCCTGCGGATCCCCCGTTCCGACGAGGTAGACCTGATCCTCGGAGACGGCACGCTCAGCACGCACGCCGTCGACGATCTGCTCCCGTTGTTCCAGGTGCGCAGGGCAAGGTTGCGCGCCCTCATCGCGGATCGCCGCATCGCCGACGGCGCCGCGGGCGCTCCTCTGGCCTGGGGCGACGATCGCGGTGACCTCCAGGTGGTCGCCTGCGGGCGCTGCGCGACCTGCGAGGAGCAGGTGCTCGCACACCGGGACCTGCTGATGGTGGCGCGGATGCGTCCGGTGCAGCGAGCTCGGCTCCGGGCTGCAGGCATCGAGACGATCGACGCCCTGGCCGGCGCGATCGAGGCGCCGACGGGGATGAACGCCGATACGTTCGAGACGCTCCGTGCCCAGGCCCGCCTGCAGCTGCGGGCTGACACCGAGGGTGTGCCGACCTTCGACGTGCACTACGCGCAGGCCATCCACACGCTCCCGCTCCCCAGCCACGGCGACATCTTCTTCGATTTCGAGGGCGACCCGCTGTACACCGAGCCTGCTCCCGACGGCGAGGCGCACTGGGGGATCGACTACCTCTTCGGTTGGGTGGACAACGCCGACCAGTACTCGGCACTGTGGGCGCATACGTTCGCCGAAGAGAAGCGGGCGCTAGAGACGTTCCTCGACTTCGTCAATGCCCGCAGAGCGGCGCATCCGGGAATGCACATCTATCACTATGCCCCGTACGAGACCTCGCATCTCGTGGCCATGGCAGCGCGGCACGGAGTGCGCGAGGGCGAGGTCGATCGGCTGCTCCGTGAAGGGGTGTTCGTCGATCTGTATCCGCTCGTGCTGCGGACGGTCAGGGTGGGCTCTCGGTCGTACTCGATCAAGAAGCTCGAGCCGCTCTACATGGGCGACGACGTCCGGACGAGCGACGTGCAGAAGGGTGACGACTCGATCGTGCAGTACGTCGCGGCCCGCGAGCTCGCCGCGGCCGGGCAGCGGTCCGAAGCAGACGCGGTCCTCGCCGACCTCGCCGACTACAACCGCTACGACTGCGTCTCGACACGGCGCCTGCGCAACTGGCTGATCGACATCGCGAGGGAGAAGGGCGTCACGCCGGCGCCCCCCGACGACGCGGACGAGGTCATCTATGAGCCGTCTCCCCGATCGGTCGCGCTCCTCGCCGATGCGGAGCGCGCCGTGGAGGCAGGCGGCGACGGACAGGTGCACCGCATCGCGGCCGCGGCCATCGACTACTTCCCCCGTGAAGCGAAGAGCTTCTGGGTGTCGCACTTCCAGAGGCTGCGCGAACCGGTCACGATGTGGGACGGCACGCGTGATGTGGTGCGGGTAGACCGTCCGTCGTCATCGGTCGTCCGGGAGTGGAGCATCATCGAGGGGCGGAGAGTGATGTCCAGGGACATCGAGATCCGCGGCGAGGTGTCACCCGGCACCACGCTCGGTCCCGGTGCCCAGCCGTTCGCGCTGTACGAGGTGCCAGCCCCGTTCGACACCGAGGTGCCCTCACGCGCCGTCCACGTACCGCACACGGTCACGATCGCCGAGGTGCTCGACGACGGCTACCTCGTCACAGAAGCGGCTGTGCAGGGACAGACCTGGGATGAGCTGCCGCTTGCGCTCACTCCGGCGGCTCCGCCTCGGGTGGTGTCGCTGCAGGGCGCGATCGACGAGTGGGCCGACGCGGTGCACCTGGCCGCGCCGGGCTTCCCCCAGGATGCGGCCACCGACATCCTGCGCCGACTGCCCCCGCGCACCTTCTCGGGCGGCGCGCTCCCGGAAGCAGGTGATGACACGATCGATGCGATCGTGCGCGGAGTGCTCGACCTCGATCACAGCTACCTCGCCGTGCAGGGCCCTCCGGGGACGGGGAAGACCTACACGGGTTCGCGCGTGATCGCGCGTCTGGTCAACGAGCACGGCTTCAAGGTCGGCGTCGTGGCGCAGTCGCACGCCATCATCGACACGCTTCTCGAGCGGATCGTCGCCGACGGCGTCTCGCCCGCCCAGGTGGCGAAGGCGCCGAAGGATCCCGATGCGGACCCGTCATACACCGTGATCCCGAAGAACGGCATGGCCTCCTTCCTCGCCGAGCACGCCGGTGAGGGCGCGGTCGTGGGCGGTACGGCCTGGGACTTCAGCAACACCCAGCGCGTCGAACGGGCCGGGCTCGATCTCCTCGTGATCGACGAGGCGGGGCAGTTCTCGCTCGCCTCGACGATCGCGGTCGCGGCCGGAGCGAAACGGCTGCTGCTCCTCGGCGACCCGCAGCAGCTCCCGCAGGTGAGCCAGGGCGCCCACCCCGAACCGGTGGACACGTCCGCTCTCGGCTGGGTGATGGACGGCGATCCGGTCGTGCGGCCCGAGTACGGCTACTTCCTCGCTCGGTCGTGGCGGATGCACCCCTTTGTGGCCGCTCCGGTGTCGAAGCTCGCCTACGCGGGACAGCTCGCCTCGGCTCCCGGAACCGAACTCCGGTCGCTCGAGGGTGTCGACGCGGGTCTCCATGTCGTCCCGCTGCGCCACCGCAGAAACGCGACGCAATCGCCCGAGGAAGCGGCAGAGGTCGTCCGCCTGGTCGCCGATCTGGTCGGCCGGGTCTTCACCGACAACGACCCCGAGGCGTCGACGCGACCACTCGCGCAGTCCGACATCATCGTGGTCACGCCCTACAACGCGCAGCGTCAGCTGGTGCTCGACGCGCTCGCCGACGCCGGCTTCCCTGACATCCCTGTCGGCACGGTCGACAACTTCCAGGGCAAGGAGGCAGTGGTCTCCATCACCTCGCTCGCGGCGTCGAGCGGTCGGGATGCGCCGCGCGGTCCGGAGTTCCTGCTGCTCCAGAACCGCCTCAACGTCGCGATCTCCCGGGCACAGGTCGTCGCCTACCTGATCCACTCGCCCGCGCTGCTCGACGACCTGCCGTATACGCCTGAGGGCGTCGCCAGGCTCAGCGCGTTCGCCCGGCTCGTCGGAGCGGCCGAGTGAGCGCCCACACCACCGACCAGATCATGCGCGCCGCGGCAGCGTGGGTGTGGTTTCCCCGCGACAGTGAGCACGAGCGCGAGCATCTGCTCCTCGTGCGGGATCCTGCACGGTTCGGCGGGGGAGTGCGAGGTTCGCAGGTCGACTCCGCGCTGTCGGCCGTCGACGTGGTGGATGGCGCACTGGCGCGGACGAGAGCATGGGGCGCCTCGCAGTTCACGTTCTGGACGAATCCTTCCGACCGGCCCGACGTCGAGGACGAGCTTCGGCGACGCGGGGCAGAGCACATCGATACGGTGGCGGTGTTCGCACGACCCGTCGACGAGGTGGAGGTCGAGGTGCCGTCCGACGTGTCCACCGAGATCGTGCGTACCCTCGATCAGGTACGCGACCTCGACGGCGTCAATGTGCCCGTGTGGCACCAGCAGCCCCTCGATGAGGAGGGTCTCCGGGCCGAACTCGACGAGGTGTCCGCGGCGCTCGAGGCGCAGACCGGGTTCCGTGTGCTCGCGCGCATCGATGGACGCGCCGTCAGCACCGGAGGATGCACGATCGAGGACGGGTTCGTGCGGCTCTGGGGTGCATCCACACTGGAGAGCCACCGCGGTCGCGGCGCCTACCGCGCAGTGCTGGCCGAGAGACTGCGGCAGGGTGCGGCATGGGGAGCGAAGACGGCCCTGGTGAAGGGTCGCGTCTCGACGTCAGCGCCCATCCTCGCCCGTGCGGGCTTCACTCACCACGGAGATGAGCGCGCCTACCGCCTCACCATCTGAGGCGGAAGACGCACCGAAGAGGTCGTACGCTGCCGAGGATTAGACCGTGCCGTAGAGCCGGTCGCCCGCGTCGCCGAGGCCGGGCACGATGTAGCCCTTCTCGTCGAGACGCTCGTCGAGCGCGCCGAGCACGAGGGTCACGTCGCGGTCGCCGGCCATCGCCTCGATCGCGGCGACGCCCTCGGGAGTGCCGAGCAGGCAGATGGCCGTGACATCCTTGGCGCCGCGGTCGAACAGGAACTGGATCGCGGCGGCGAGCGAACCACCGGTCGCCAGCATGGGGTCGATCGCGAAGCACTGGCGGTCGCTCAGGTCGTCGGGCAACCGCTCGGCGTAGGTGGTCGGCTCGAAGGTGGTCTCATCGCGCACCATGCCGAGGAAGCCGACCTCAGCCGTCGGAAGCAGCTTCACGAGGCCTTCGAGCATGCCGAGACCGGCGCGCAGGATCGGCACCACGATGGGGCGGGGCTCCGAGATCTTCACACCCGTCGTGGTGGTCACCGGAGTCGTGATCTCGATCGGGCTGACCTTCACGTTGCGGGTCGCCTCGTACGCGAGCAGTGTCACGAGCTCCTCCGTGAGCTGCCGGAACACCGGTGAGGGCGTGCGCGCGTCGCGCAGCACCGAGAGCTTGTGAGTGATGAGAGGGTGGTCGGCCACGTGAACACGCATGAATACAGGGTAATGCGCCACGCGGTCAGGCACGACATCGGGACTCGGGCCGGGCTCGACGGCTGTCGTAGGCTCGACGCATGACCGCAGCCGACCGACGCGCGATGACGCGTGCCCTCGAGCTCGCCAGCGAAGCGGCCATGGCATCCGAGATCCCGGTCGGAGCGGTGGTCCTCGATCCCGAAGGCCGGATCATCGCCGAGGGACGCAACACTCGCGAGGAGACCCACGACCCGACGGGGCACGCCGAGGTCGAGGCGCTCCGTCGCGCGGCGGCAGCGGTCGGGTCCTGGAATCTCGAGCAGCACACACTCGTGGTGACCCTCGAACCCTGCATCATGTGCGCCGGCGCCGTCCTGCAGGCACGCATCAGTCGTGTGGTGTTCGGAGCATGGGACGACAAGGCCGGTGCTGCCGGATCGATGTACGACGTGCTGCGCGATCGACGGTTGCCCTATCGTGCCGAGGTGGTCGGCGGCGTCGAGGCTGAGGCTGCGACCGCGCTGCTGCGTTCGTTCTTCGAGCAGCGGCGCTGAACGCGGTCCCCGTTCAGTCCGACGACTTCAGCACGAAGACGTCGGTCGAGGGCTCCGGGTCGATCGCGGGGCGGTAGACGTCGGGCTCGATGTAGACGACCCGCGCGACAGGCACGGCCTCCCTGATCCGAGCCTCGATCGCGTCGATGTCGTCGGCGGCCTCCCGCAGCGGCTTGTCCGCGTTGAGGGCGATCTTCGCCGCCACCATCAGCTCGTCCGGGCCGAGGTAGAGGGTCTTCATGTGGATGATCTTCTCGATCTCGTCACCGGCGTTGATCGCATCCACGATGCGGTCGTGGTCGGCCTGGGCGGCGCCCTCGCCGACCAGGAGGCTCTTCGTCTCGACACCCAGCACGATCGCGATCAGCACCAGCAGCACACCGATCATCACGGTGCCGAGTGCGTCGAACATCGGATTGCCGGTGAGCAGCGTGAGGCCGACGCCGAGCAGGGCGAACGTGAGGCCGGTCAGGGCGCCCACGTCCTCCAGCAGCACGACGGGGAGCTCGGGTGCCTTGGAGCGGCGCACGAACGACACCCACGACTGCCCCTTCTCCCGCACGAGGTTGCTCTCCCGCACGGCTGTGCGCAACGAGAACGACTCGAGCCCGATCGCGATGACGAGCACCACGAGCGGGAGCCACCACCACGTCTTGTCGAGCTCATGCGGATTCGTGAGCTTCTCGACGCCCTCGTAGATCGCGAAGAGACCGCCGACCGAGAACAGGATGATCGACACGACGAACGCGTAGACGTAGCGCTCGCGACCGTAGCCGAACGGGTGCGCGCGGTCGGCCTCGCGCCGAGCCTTGCGTCCGCCCAGCATCAGGAGCAGCTGGTTGCCGGAGTCCGCGACGGAGTGGATGGCCTC
Source organism: Microbacterium sp. CCH5-D1 (assembly GCF_001557335.1). Classification (NCBI taxonomy): domain Bacteria; kingdom Bacillati; phylum Actinomycetota; class Actinomycetes; order Micrococcales; family Microbacteriaceae; genus Microbacterium; species Microbacterium sp. CCH5-D1. The sequence goes on along the minus strand of NZ_LSJW01000072.1, from coordinate 8,079 downwards.
GGCGAGCATCGAGGCGGAGCCGGAGAGTGCCCAGGCGATGAACTTCGCGAGGGCGATTCCCATGTTCGCCAGGAACGCCGCGACGATGGCCTTGTTGCCTCCGGATGCACTCATGGGACGAGTCTAGAACCGCCCGCCCGGGGATGTCGGAGTGCCCGCCGTAGGATGACGACATGTCTGACTCGCTTCCTTCGCTCGCTTTCCTCGGTGCCGGCTCGATGGGCGGTGCGATCCTCCGCGGAGTGGTCGCCTCGGGTGTCCGCATCGATGGCGGGATCACCGCGACGAACCGCACGGCGGAGAAGGCAGAGGCGTTCGCCGGCCTCGACGAGGTCACCAGCATCGCGCTCGCCGATCGGCCGGAGGGCAACGTCGAGGCGGCTGCCGGTGCGCGGATCGTGCTCGTCGGCGTGAAGCCGGCGATGGTGCCGGACCTGCTCCGCGAGATCGCCCCGCACCTCGCCGCTGATGCGATCGTGGTGAGCGTCGCCGCCGGGGTCACGCTGCAGACCTTCGCCGATGTGCTGGGTTCGGAGGCGAGGGTGATCCGCTCGATGCCGAACACGCCGTCGACGGTGCGCAAGGGAGTGACGGGGCTCGCCGCCGGTGCCGAGGTTCCCGCCGAAGACATCGCCCTCGTCCGTCGTCTGTTCGAGACCGTCGGCGCCGTCGTCGAGGTTCCCGAGTCGCAGATCGACGCGCTGTCCACGATCTCGGGATCGGGACCGGCCTACGTGTACCTGCTGATCGAGGAGCTCACCAAGGCCGCCGTCGGCATGGGCTTCACCGATGCGGATGCGCGGCTCATGGTCGAGCAGACGTTCATCGGGGCGACGGCCCTGCTCGACGCCTCCGGCGAGGCTCCTGCAGAGCTGCGCCGTCGGGTCACGAGCCCGAAGGGGACGACGGAGCGGGCGGTCGACGTACTGCAGGAAGCACGCCTCGATCGCACCTTCGCGGAGGCTGCGGACGCCGCACTCGCGCGTGCCAGGGAGCTCGCCGCCGGAGCCTGAACCATGCGGCTGAGGATCGAGGGACCCATCTGGTACTGGCGCGGGCCCGCGCCTTTCCACTTCGTCACCGTGCCGCCTGCCGAGAGCGAGACGATCCACGAGATCGCCTCTGTCGTGACCTATGGCTGGGGCATGATCCCGGCCAGGGTTTCCGTAGGCACCACCACCGTGGCCACGGCCCTGTGGCCGAAGGACGGCGGCTACATCGTGCCGATCAAGAAGACGCTGCAGGACGGCGAGGGCCTCGGGGTGGACGACGTGATCGAGGTCGTCCTCGACATCGACGCCTGATCCGTCGGGCCTGATGTCGCGGGAGGCCTGGCGCCCGGGGCCTGCGTGTCGCGTGGGATCCGTCCGCGCTCAACTCTCGCTGGACACGTCGGCGAGCACCTCGGGCCAGCGGCGATCCAGCATCTTCCCGCCCAGCACGGTCCCTCCCCAGAGCGCGAGGCCGCCGAACGCGAGTCCGCACGCGAGGCTGATCCAGCCGAGCGTGGGACTCCAGATCGCCGCGATGGCGAACCCGAATGCGGGTGCTCCGAGGACGAGCGTGATGGGTCCGATGATGATCATCGCGAGCAGCGACTGCACCCCGCCGGATGATCCGCGCCCGAAGGGATTGGCTTCCGGAGCGGGCGCACGGCCCGGAAGGAAGCTCCCCACCCAGGCGCCGGCCCCTGCAGCGATCGCCGTGAGACCGAGGGATGCGCCGATGCTGCCGGGGAGCAGATCCGGCCGCCCGGCGAGGAGGCAGGTCGCCACGCACAGGGCGAGCGTCACCGGCACTGCGATCATCCCGAAGCCGAGCAGGCGCCCGGCACGGTCCGCCGCCCCGGACACACCCGTGAGGATGTGCGCCGCGACGGCATCGTTGTCATAGGCGATCGACATCTGCACGATCGTCCCGGCGAGGAGAGCGTTGATCGCCGGGATCAGTGTGATCGCGGGGGCGAAACCGAGGGACGCCTCCTGCAGGCCGTTCATGAGCGCGATGCCGATGAAGATCGCGGGCAGCAGCAGGAGCATCACGATGTTGACGAGCTGCCGCGGGTCGCGGCGGTAGTAGTGCAGAGATCGTGCGGCGATCGCACCCATCGGGTTCGCCGGCAGCAGTCGATCGAGCAGACCGCCGGAGCGCACCCGTCCACCGCCGCTGCTCTGGATGGGGGAGACGAGCCGGGCGGCGAGCAGCCGCTGAGACGCCCACCACAGGACCACGACCGTCGCGAGGGCGATCAGCAATCGCAGCGTCGCGGTGAGCACGTCGCCCTGCGCTGCCGATGCCGACACCCCGAACACGGCGCCGAACGGCGTCCAGGCGGCGATGTCGGCAGCCGAGGCGAAGGCACTCCCGGCGTCCGTCACGGTGGTGAGCGCCCCGATCCCGAGGTTGAGGATGAGGCCGGACGAGGCGGCGAGCAGCACCCCGAGGGTCAGCACCAGGTCGCGGGTGCTGCGTCGGGCCAGCCATCCGGCGAGCAGTCCGCTCACCACGCGGGCACCGAGCACGCAGGTCACGACCGCCACCGGGATCATGATCACCGCGGTGAGCAGTGCGGGAAGGCTCACCGACCAGCCGAGGAGCATCAGCAGCAGGGCGACCGTGGTCCCGATGCCGCCGATGGTCGTGGCTCCGGCGACGACGAAGCCCGGCAACAGGGAGGGGGCGGTCACCGGCAGCAGGGCGAAGCGCTCGGGGGCGAGGGAGTCGTCGGCGCTGACCAGGATGGAGCCGATCCACCATCCGAGGACGAGCACGGACCCGGTGAGCACGATGGCGGTGACAGCGCCCTCCGGTGCGGCGAAGCGCAGAGCGACGAGACCCGCAGCGAGTCCGGCGAGGAGCCCGAGGGCGATCATCCCCGTGATGATCAGGGTGACGATCATCCACGGGTTCCGCGACAGTTGATGCCGCAACTGCCGCCAGCGCAGGCTTACGAGGAGCGCAACCATGCGAGCGTCTCCGTCCCGAGATCGTGCGCCCCGACGAGCGTGAGGAACCGCTGCTGAAGCGAGAGTCCGGCTCGCACCTCGTCGAGCGGACCGTGCGCGAGCAGGCGCCCCTCGGCGACGATGGCCACCCGGTCGCACATCGACTCGACGAGCTCCATCACGTGGCTCGACAGCACCACGGTGCCGCCGCCGTCGACGAACGAGCGCAGGATCTGGCGGATCGTCTCGCCCGAGACGGGATCGACGGCCTCCAGCGGCTCATCCAGGATGAGCAGGCGGGGAGCGTGGATCAGCGCGCAGGCGAGCCCGATCTTCTTGCGCATGCCGGCGGAGTAGTCCACGACGAGGGTGTCTCGCGCCTCTGCGAGCCCCAGCGCCTCGAGCAGGTCACCCGTCCGCGAGACGACGTCGGCCTCTGCCATGCCGCGCAGCAGTCCGGTGTATCGCAGCAGCTCTGCTCCACTGAGACGATCGAGCATGCGGATGCCGTCGGGGAGCACACCCATGCGGGCTTTCGCCTCGGCGGGGTTCTGCCACACGTCGGCGCCCAGCACCCACGCCGTGCCGGCATCGGGGCGGAGCAGTCCGGTGGCCATCGCGAGCGTCGTGGTCTTGCCTGCGCCGTTCGGCCCGAGCAGGCCCAGCATGGATCCGGGCGGCACGTCGAGGGACAGACCGTCGACGGCGACCTTCTGCCCGAACTGCTTGCGAAGCCCGCGAAGGGCGAGGACGGGCGGGGCCGCTGTGGGGTCGGTCATGGCCCCATCCCACCACGGCCGCCGGGCGTCGCGCATCCGCCGCGAGGGGGAGTCGCTCGGAAGGCGGGAGGGAGACGTCAGCGGTCGAGGCCGGCGAACCGCTCGATGTCGCTGTTCGTACCGGACACGATGATCAGGTCGTGGTTGGTCACGATGGTGTTCGCCTCGGCGTAGCGGAACGGCTTGCCCGGGCTCTTCACGCCCACGACGGTCACCTTGTACTTCGAGCGCACGCCGGACTCGTTCAGGCCGACGCCGCGGATGAACTTCGGCGGGTACATCTTGGCGAGCACGAAGTCGTCGTCGAAGCGGATGAAATCGAGCATGCGCCCGGAGACGAGGTGCGCGACGCGCTCGCCGGCCTCGCGCTCGGGGTAGATGACGTGGTTGGCGCCGACGCGCGCCAGGATCTTGCCGTGCGACTGCGAGACCGCCTTGGCCCAGATCTGCGGGACCTTGAGGTCGACGAGGTTCGCCGTGATGAGCACCGAAGCCTCGATGGAGGAGCCGACGGCCACGACGGCCACCTGGAAGTCCTGCGCACCGATCTGCCGCAGGGCGTCGATGTTCTTGGCGTCGGCCTGGACGGTGTGCGTGACGCGGTCGGACCACTTCTGCACGAGCTCGAGGTTGTCGTCGATCGCGAGCACCTCGCGGTCGAGGCGGTCGAGCTCACCGGCGCAGGCGGCACCGAACCGGCCGAGGCCGATGACGAGGACGGGAGCGTCGCCCCGGAGGACTTCAACCAACGATCGGCCTTTCCACGGGCAGTGAGTAGTACTGCGTTCGCGATGTCGCGGCGACCGCCGCGGCGAGAGTCACTGTACCAACGCGGCCCATGAAGATCGTCGCGGCCATGACGTAGGAGGCGGAATCCGGCAGCTCGCCGGTGAGGCCTGTCGAGAGACCGACGGTACCGAACGCGGAGATCACATCGAAGAGCACGTGACTGATGTCGGCCTTGGTGATCTGCGCGATCACGATGGTCGACAGCGCGACGATCGTCGCTCCCCACGCGACGACGCTGAGGGCGACGCGCTGCACGTCGCTGGGGATGCGGCGACCGAAGGCTTCGACGGACTGGCGTCCCTTGGCCTCGGACCAGACGGCGATGGCGAGGACGGCGAGGGTGGTCACCTTGATCCCGCCCGCGGTCGAGGCGGAGCCGCCGCCGACGAACATGAGCATGCTCGCCGCGAGCAGGGACGAGCCGTTCAGGTCGTCCATCTCGATCACGTTGAAGCCGCCGGAGCGTGTCATCGCCGACAGGAAGAAGGCTTGGAACGTGGTGTCGGTGGCATCCATCGAGCCGAAGGTCTTCGGGTTGTTGAACTCGAGGATCACGAAGACGGCCGCACCCAGGATGAAGAGCAGGACGGTGGTGACGATGGTGAGCTTGGAGTGCAGGGACCAGCGCTTCACATGCCAGACATGCTTGGCGAGGGTATAGATGACCGGGAAGCCGATGCTGCCGAGGAAGACGCCGACCATCAGGAGCGAGAGCACCAGGTAGTCGTCGGCGAAGACGGCGACGCCGCCGTCGTTCGGCGCGAATCCGGTGTTCGTGAACGCCATCGCCGCGAAGTAGGGCGCCTCCCAGAGCGCCGCGATCGGGTCGACCTTGGCCATCACGAGAGCGGGGTAGAGGAGGATCGCGAGCGACGCCTCGATGATCAGCGCCGAGACGGCGACCGTGGTGAGTAGCTGGCCGACCTCGCCGAGTCGCACGGTCTGGCTCTCGTTGACGACACCGCCGTGCGCGCGCATCGGGTTCGTGTCGCCTGCCGCCATCAGCTTGGCTCGCAGACCGAGACGCTTCGAGATCAGCATTCCCATGAGCGATGCGAGGGTCAGCACCCCCAGCGCGCCGATGTTCACGCCGAGGAAGATCAGCACGTGTCCGAAGGGCGACCAGTAGTTGGCCATGTCGACGGTGGCGAGTCCCGTCACGCAGATGGTGGAGACGGCGGTGAACAGCGCATCGCTGAGGGGGGTGACCCTGCCGGACGCGGAGGCGATGGGCAGGGAGAGCAGCACCGTGAAGACGAGGATCAGCAGAGCGAAGATCACGATCGCGAAGCGCGACGGCGATGACGTCACGAGGTGCTTGACCCAGCCGGCTGCGCTCTTCAGGCTCTCGCGCGGGGACGACGCCGAAACGATGCCCGACATCGCTGCCCCCTGTGTGTCGTCGCACGCCCTGCCTCGGGCGGCGGCACGGCGCCTGTCGCCGAGCCTTCGTCATGGTACTCCGTGCCGGGGACGACTACCCTGAACTCATGACGGACATCTTCGACGTGATCGCAGACGGTACGAGGCGAGACATCCTCCAGCTCCTGCTGCGGCGCACGACCGAAGGAGAGGCCGGCACCAGCGTCAGCCAGATCGTCGCCGATCTGGGTATCAGCCAGCCCACCGTGTCGAAGCACCTCAAGGTGCTCCGCGATGCCGAACTCGTCACCGTGCGCGAGGACGGACAGCGTCGCTTCTACAGCCTCGCGGTCGAGCCGCTCGAGGTCGTCGACGACTGGCTGGTGCCGTTCCTGGTGGATGCCTTCGGAGATGGTGCGCCCGACATCGCATACCCGGGTGCCTCGCTTCCCGACAGCGCCGCCCACGCGGCCGAGGTCGTCGGACGCGCGGCGGCATCCGCGAAGCATGTGGTCGCGTCGGCCCTCAAGCGCCTCGGCGCCTGACGTTCGGGCGATCCCCGCAACGACTCTCCCCTGACGACACGGGGGGCTTGCCGTCAGGGGAGAGGTGCGGGTCCCCACACCCGGGGGGCGGACTCGGCGGTGCCGCACGAGACCTGCGATGACTCTGCCAGTCGCGATTGAGCGAAGCCCGCAGAATGCCTATGCGCCGGCTGGGCGCCTCTCAGAGTCCCGCGATGCCTCACTGATCACACGGGTCACAGAGGTTTACACGTGTCCCAGCTACCACATAGAGTGTGCACATCGAGAAAGGGGTACGTGGGATGCCCGAGGTTCCTGACGTCCGATTCCTCACGGTTGCTGAGGTCGCCGAGCTGATGCGCGTGTCCAAGATGACCGTGTACCGGCTGGTTCATGCTGGGGAGCTGCCCGCCGTCCGTTTCGGCCGCAGCTATCGTGTTCCGGAGTCCGCTGTGGCCGATGCGCTGCAGCGACCCATCGCCGACGTCGGTTGACGTCGCAGGCTGTCCCATGCTCGGCCGCCCTCGGGCGGAAGGCGCGTGTGACAGCCCACGCCTTCGGGTTTGCTAGACTGACCCGAGGCATTTTCCGTGCCCGTACCCGGGTGTCCGATTTCGGAGACACCCAGCCACTGACTTAGTGAGGTTTCCGTGGGTTCTGTCATCAAGAAGCGCCGCAAGCGCATGGCGAAGAAGAAGCACCGCAAGCTGCTTCGCAAGACTCGCCACCAGCGTCGCAACAAGAAGTAAGCGACCAGACACGAGCGCCTGTCTTCGGACGGGCGCTTTGTGTCTCCGGCCCCATCTCCGTCCTGCCGAGAGGTTGTCATGAAGTCGATCACCGTCACCGAGCTCGCCGAGCGCACCGGTACCCCGCTCATCGATGTACGGGAAGTGGACGAGTTCGCCGCGGGACACGTCCCCGGCGCCGTCAACATCCCCATGTCGGAGATCGGCAACCGTCTCGAGGAGCTGCCGAGCGAGGCGTTCGACGTCATCTGCCAGGCCGGCGGTCGATCGGCGCGTGTGGTCGAGGCGCTCGAGTCGCGCGGCTACGACGCCACGAACGTCGAGGGCGGGACCGGCGAGTGGATCGCCCAGGGCCGCGCGGTCGAGGTGCCGTCGGCGTGACCACGCTGACTCTGATCGGCAAGCCCGACTGCCACCTGTGCGACGTCGCCTCCGACGTCATCGACGCCGTGGTCGCCGAACTGCCAGACGCCGCAGCCGAGCAGATCGAGATCGTCGAGGCGTCGATCCAGGACGACCCCGCACTGTACGAGCTGTGGTGGGAGAAGATCCCCGTGGTCCTGATCGACGGCGAGCTGCATGCGCACTGGCGCGTGGCACCCGATCGACTGCGTGAGGCGCTCGAGGGCGCTCTCCGTGACGGGGCGGCGAAGACCGGAGTGAAGGAAGCGCTATGACGATCCGCCATGTCGTGACCTGGAAGCTCGCTTCCGAAGATGCTGCCGAGCGCGCGGCGCAGGCTGCGGAAGTCGCCCGCCGCCTCAACGCGCTCGACGGCGTCGTGCCGCAGCTGCTCACCATCTCGGCAGGGGCGAACGTCGCCTACCCGGAGGCGAACTGGGACGTCACGCTCGTCGCGGACTTCGCGTCGGTCGAAGCGATCGACGAGTATCAGGTGCATCCCGCGCACGCCGAGGTCGCCACGTACATC
>NZ_LSJW01000071.1:0-20877 GCF_001557335.1 Microbacterium sp. CCH5-D1 | reverse complement strand
AGGTGGAGGTGATGGAGGAGGAGGAGATGTGCCTGTGCCTGTGCCTGTGCCTGGTTCTGCGCGCATGCGGTCCGACGGAACCGGTCCGGGGTGTCGACTGGTGCGACACGATGTGGCATGCTTGCGGGCACTGCGCCCGGCACAGCCAGTGGTGCACGACGCGACGAAGAGAGGCGAACCCGCAACCCCTATGTCCAGACCACTCGCGGGACCGCAGGGCCTGCTCCGCACGCTCAACGGCCGCGCGATCCTCGAAGCTCTCGCGCGCAGCGGTCCGCAGACCCGTTCGGACCTGATGTCGACCACCGGACTCTCACGGACGGCGGTGACCCAGGTGCTGCGGATGCTCGAGAATGCCGGTGCCGTCGCCCCCGCGGGCATCGACCGTGACACGAGGGGTCCTGCTGCAGGACGCGTCGCCCTGCACCCCCGGCTCGGTTTCGCCGCGGCCGTGCACGTCGATCATCACGCCGCCCACGTCGTGCTGGTCGACGCGACCGGCACTGTGCAGGCGGAGGAACACGGGCCCTTCGCCGAAACGGATGACCGCGTGGCCCACATCGTCGGGCTCGTGGAACGCTGCCGACGCTCGGTGAATGCGGCGAAAGCGGCCGTGCACCTGGCGGTGGTCGGAGTCCCCGGCATCGTCACGGCGGACGGAGGCATCCGAGACGACTTCGGCCCCGACGGCGGCCTCTTCCGCTCGGCTCTTTCCACGGCCCTGGACTGCCCCGTCCGCGTCGAGAACGACGTCAACCTCGCAGCCCTCGCCGAGCTCACGGGCGGTGAAGGCGGCACGCTCGCGAGCTTCGCGCTGCTGCTGCTCGACGACGGGCTCGGTGCAGGCATCGTCATCGACGGGGAACTCCACCGCGGGTTCTCCGGCGTCGCAGGCGAAGTCATGTACTTGCCGCAGACGCCCATCCCGATCGGTGCGCCCCTCGCCGGCGATGCGGTGGTCGGAGACCTGGCTCTCGGCGTCGGACGAGACCCCGATGCGTCGCTCGACGACCATCTGGAAGCAGCCGAGCGCGGAGACGAGGCGGCTGTCCAGATCGTGTCAGAGCTCGCCCGCCGCATCGTCCTCGTCGCGGGCACCGTGGGGCTGGTGCTCGACCCCGAGGCGTTCATCCTCAGCGGCAAGGCCGCACACCCGGCCCTCGTCGCCGCGATCGAGCGCATCGCCGCCGAGTACGAGGCGCAGCTTCCGCTCCGGTTCCTGGTCTCGTCGTTCGGCACCGAGGCTCCGCTCATCGGTGCGGTCGACCAAGCCGCGGCAGCGCTCCGCAGCGACCTCTTCAGCCGCATCCTCACGCCCGCACCCAAGGGTGGCCGCTGAACGACCACCCTGACTCGACCGCCGAAGCCCACTCACCGGCACCACGCCACGCCTCCGAGCAACGCCGCTCGACCACCGACAGGATCATCCGATGACCGCACCCTCCGAACTCGCCGACCGCCTCGGACTCGCGCCCGGCACGCGGGCCATCATCCTCAATGCGGATGACTTCGGCATGTGCCATGCCGCGAACACCGCCATCGTCGACCTGCTCACGTCCTCGCGCATCGACTCGAGCACCGTGATGGTCCCGTGCTCCTGGTCGCCCGAAGCGCTCGCCTTCGCCGCCTCCCGTCCGGATCTCGACGTCGGTGTGCATCTCGTGCTCACGAGCGAATGGGCGCGCTACCGGTGGCGTCCGCTCACCGGCTCGGACACGAGCCTCGTCGACGCTGCGGGTTTCTTCCCGACCGATGTGCTCTCCGTCGAGCAGAACGCCTCAGACGAGGATGTCGCCGCCGAACTCTCCGCCCAACTGCAGACCGCGCTCGATGCCGGCGTGGATGTGACGCACCTCGACAACCACATGGGGTCGGTCTACGGGCTCGTGACGGGACGGGACTTCCTGCAGCCGGTCTTCGAACTCGCCGCACGGCACGGCCTGCCCTTCCGGCTGCCCCGCAGCATGGACGGCGTGGGCGAGAATCCCGCCCTGCAGGCTCAGCTCGATCGCGCCGCAGCGGCCGCCGACGCGTCAGGCGTCGAGATCATCGATCGCCTCTGGTCGCATCCGTTCGAACTCCTGCGCGAAGGCGCACCCGACGAGGAGACGTATGAGGAGGTGCGAGCCGGTTTCATCGCGCTGCTGCGGGCGGTGCCGGCCGGAGTCACCGAGATCTACCTGCATCCGATGGTCGACGACGACGAGCTCCGCGCGGCCGTCGACTTCAGCGCGAGGAAGCGCGGCTATGAGCTGCGTCTGCTGAGCGACCCGGTCGTGCTGCAGGCCATCGAGGATGAGGCGCTCGTGCGCATCGGCTGGCGCGACCTGCGAGACCTGCAGAGGGGCAGCGCCCGGTGACCTCTCTGCGCGAACGCGTACGGGACCGACGACTGGATGCGGCGCCCACCAGAGCGCAGACGATCGCCTTCGGTGCATCCGGCTTCCCGACGCAACTGATGGCGCAGACCTTCTCGGCCTTCGTCGTCTACTTCTACGTCTCGCACCTCGCGGTCCCGGCGACGGGCGTGGCGATCGCCATGATCGCCCACGGGGTGCTGAACGCCGTGCTGAACCCCGTCGTCGGCACGATCTCCGACCGGCTGCGCACGCCCTGGGGTCGGCGCATCCCGTGGATCGGCCTGGGCATCGTGCCACTCGTCGTCGCCTTCGCGCTTGTCTGGATGCCGCCGGATCTCCCGGTCAGCGGCCTCATCGTCTGGTTCCTCGTCGTCGTGGCCGTCTACGACGTGGCCTTCGTGGTGGTGGTGCTGAACATCTCGGCGCTGTTCCCTGAGATCTTCCGCACCACCGAGGAGCGGGCCCGCGGCAACGTGCCGCGACAGATCTTCGCGATCCTCGGCATGGTGCTCGGCACGGCCGGCGCTCCCGCGCTGTACAGCGCCATCGGCTGGCCGGGAATGGCCATGGTGCTCGGGGCCGTCTGCCTCGTGCTGCTCGTGTGGTCGTTCCTCGGAGGCATGATCGAGCGCCGGACGCCGGAGACGCCGGCGGTGTCGTCATCGCCCGACAACCCGGGGGAAGCCATGCGCTGGGGCGACCAGCTGACCTATACCTTCCGCAACCGTGCGTTCGTCCCGTACGTCCTCGGCTCGCTGTTCGTGCAGACGTCGATCGCCGTGATCCTCGCCGCCGTCCCCTTCTACGTGCGCTACTCGCTGCACGCGCCGGAGGGAGAGGGCAGTCTGCTGCTCGGGGCGATCTTCGTGACCGCGATCCCCTCGATCGTGTTGTGGAGCGCGGTCGTCCGCCGCACCTCGCCGCGCACGGCCATGCTGTGGAGCGTCGCGGTGTTCGGGACGGCCGTTCTCGGCTATCTCGCCCCCTCGACCGTGCTCGGCGCTGCGCTGGTCGGCGTGGCCGTCGGTGTGGGTGTCGGGGGTCTGCTGCAGCTGCTCGAGGTCATGCTCGCGCAGATCATCGACGATGACGCGACCCGCACCGGGCACCGTCGAGAAGGCGCCTACTTCGGGGTGAACGGATTCGTGGTCCGTGGCTCGGTCGTGCTGCAGGCGATCGTCGCCGCAGTGGTGCTGAACGCTGCCGGGTTCGATGCCACTCTCGGCGACGCACAGCCGGACAGTGTCGACGGAGGCATCCGGCTGATGCTCGCGGTGATCCCGCTCGGGTTCACGGCCGTCGCCTGGCTGTGCTTCTGGGCATACCCGATCCGCGCCCGCGACGTCTGATCGTCAGGGGCGAGCTGCCTGTCGGGCCTCCCAGCCCGTGCGCACCATCTCGTCCACCGAGTACCGCATGGTCCAGTCGAGGTCGCGTGCGGCGAGCTCGCCCGTCGCCACGATGCGGTCGGGGTCTCCGGGGCGCCGGGGGCCGACTTCGGGCGTGAAGTCGATTCCGGTCACGCGGGCGACGGCATCCATGATCTGCTTCACGCTGAGGCCGTCGCCGGAGCCGAGGTTGTATGCCGCTTCGAGGGGCTGGCCGGCCGTGAGGCGCTGGGCCGCCGCGACGTGGGCGGCCGCGATGTCGCCGACGTGCACGTAGTCGCGCACGTTCGTCCCGTCTTCCGTGTCGTAGTCGTCGCCGTTGATGCGCGGGGTCTTCCCCGCGATCAGCGCCTCGAACACGATGGGGAACAGGTTGTGCGGGCTGACGTCGTAGACCGTCGGATCGGCGGATCCCACCACGTTGAAGTACCGCAGCGAGGTGTGCCGCAGCGGGCGCTCCGAGTCCGCCGTCGCGATCGCCTGGTCGCGCAGCAGCCACTCGCCGATGAGCTTGGATTCCCCGTAGGGGCTGGCAGGCTTCTTGGCGGTGTCCTCGACGACGAGGGCGACGTCTGGGGTGCCGTACACCGCGGCGGACGAGGAGAAGACGATGTTCGCGACACCGGCGGACTCCATGGCCTCGAGGATCACGCGTGTGCCGTCGACGTTCTGCGCATAGGTGTGCAGGGGGCGCTGCACCGAGACGCCGGCGTACTTGAAGCCGGCGACGTGGATCACCCCTTCGGCGTCATGCTCGCGCAGCGTGCTCTCGACGAGCTCGCGGTCGAGGATGCTGCCCTGCACGAACTCCACGCCTTCGGGCACGAAAGACGCGACACCGCTGGAGAGGTCGTCGAGCACGACAGGCGTGAGCCCCGCGTTCGCAAGCGCACGCACGACGTGGGAGCCGATGTAGCCGGCCCCGCCGGTCACGATCCAGGACATTGCTTCCTCTCCTGCCGCGGATTCGTCGCGGCCCGATGGATCATTCTGTCATGCGTCGCGCCGAGGACCGGCTGAGGGGAGGACCGCGAACAGCAGGGGTTCCACGAACCCGTGCGCCGCGAAGGAATCCCTCACGGCCTCCGACACCGAGGCGACGTCGGACGCTTCGACCAGAGCGATCGCCGCACCGCCGAAACCGCCGCCCGTCATCCGCGCCCCCAGGGCGCCGGCGGCCAGGGCGGTGTCGACGGCCGTGTCGAGCTCGGGGGTCGAGATCTCGAAGTCGTCCCGCATCGATGCGTGCGAGGCGACCAGGAAGTCGCCGATCGCTCGCACGCCCTGCTCGCGCAGCACCCGCACCGTGTCGAACACCCGCTGGTTCTCGGTCACGATGTGGCGCACGCGGCGGAAGGTCACGTCGTCCATCCGGCCCTGCGCCCGCGGCAGGTCGTCCACCGTGACGTCGCGCAGTGCCGGCACACCCAGGAGCGAGGCGCCGAGCTCGCAGGAAGCGCGCCTCTCGCGATAGCCGCCGGTGGAGTGGGCGTGCTTCACGCGCGTGTCGATCACGAGGATCGCGAGGCCCGTCTCGGCGACGGCGAGTGGGACGAGTTCGGCGTCCAACGAGCGGCAGTCGAGGAAGATCGCGGTGTCGGGCCGACCGAGCATCGACGCCATCTGGTCCATGATGCCGGTCGGCGCGCCCACCGCTTCGTTCTCGGCACGGCGCCCGATGCGGGCGAGGTGCGTGCCGTCGAAGCCGGTGTTCCACAGGTCGTTCAGCGCGGAAGCCGTCGCGCCCTCGATCGCGGCGGACGAGGAGAGCCCCGCCCCGACCGGCACGTCGGACGCGATGGTGAGGTCGAATCCTCCGAAGGGCCCGCTCTCCGTCGCGGCCTGTCGCATCGCCCAGGCGACTCCGAGGGGGTACGCGGCCCATTCGGGGACGGCAGGGTGGGCGCCCGCGGGGGTGGGGAAGAGTCGATCCAGATCGTCCAGGTCGACCTCGACCGGCTCCTCAGCGAAGGTGGAGGCGACTCGGACCCGGTCGTCGTCGCGCAGGCCGACGGCGGCCACCGTGCGCTGCGGGATGGCGAACGGCAGCACGAACCCGTCGTTGTAGTCGGTGTGCTCGCCGATGAGGTTCACGCGTCCGGGTGCCGACCAGAGTCCGTCCGGCTCGCGGCCGGTGAGGCGCGCGAACAGGGATCCGGCGTCATCGTGTGCGGCGTCGTCGTGTGCGGCGGTCATGCGGAGGCTCCCGGATCGGTCTGGTCGTCTGCTGTGCGCTCGATGGCCTCGCGGAGTCGCGCGGCTCCGACCTCCGGCGGCACCTCTGCCGCCCACGCCCACATCGCGGCCTCCGAGCCGGCGAGGAACTTCAGCTTGTCGGCGGCACGGCGCGGGCTCGTCAGCTGCAGGTGCAGGCGCACGGTGTCGCGGCCCACGTGCACCGGTGCCTGATGCCAGGCGGCGATGTACGGGGTGGGGGAGTCGTAGAGGGCGTCGACGCCGCGCAGCAGGCGCAGGTACAGGGGTGCGAGTTCGTCCCGCTCGGCCGCCGAGGTCTCGGCGAAATCCGCCACGTGACGGTGCGGCATCAGGTGCACCTCGAGCGGCCAGCGCGCGGCGAACGGCACGAACGCCGTCCAGTGCTCGCCCCGGAACACGACGCGCTCGGACGCCTGCTCGGAATCCAGGATGCGCTGGAAGAGGTCGGGCGCCGTGCGGTCGATCGACTCCAGCACGCGAGCGGTGCGCGGGGTCACGTACGGGTAGGCGTAGATCTGGCCGTGCGGGTGGGGCAGCGTCACGCCGATCGCCTCGCCGCGGTTCTCGAACGGGAAGATCTGCTCGATGCCGGGCAGCCGGGAGAGCGCGGCCGTGCGGTCGGCCCACGCCTCGATCACGGTGCGCGCGCGGGTGACCGACTGCGTGCCGAAGGAGCCTGCGTGCTCGGGGCTGAAGCAGACGACCTCGCAGCGTCCGACCGAGGTGCGCGTGCGACCGAGGCCCAGGGCGGCGAGGTCGTCGAGACCGCGGGGAGCATTCGCAGCCTGCGGAGCGGTGCCCACCGCCTCGGCGAGAGCAGGACCGAATGCGGGGGAGCGGTTCTCGAACACCGCGACGTCGTAGCGGGACGGCACCTCCGACGGATTGCTCGGCGTCTGCGGGGCCAGGGGGTCGGCATCCGAACCCGGCATCATCACGCGGTTCTGCCGGTTCGCGGCCACCGTGATCCAGTCGCCGGTGAGCACGTCGAGGCGCATGGTCGCGGTGTCGGGTCGCGGGCCGAGGGTGCGGGCATCCACGGAGCGCTCCGGTCCGAGTGCCGTCCCCGGGTCGTCGTAGTAGATCAGATCGCGGCCGTCGGCGAGGGTGGTGGCGCGTTTGACGACGCCGGCGCCGAGGGTCTCGGTGCGCGTCTCGGGAAGCTCGGGCGTGTTCACGTAAACATGGTAGGCGCAGCCCCGTGATAACGTCAACACGAGCGAGTCGCGCATCCACCGTGCGCGGGACGGAGGCGGCGGGTGCGAGCACGCGGGAGTGGCGGAGAAGGCGTCGACGTGCCCGGTTCCGACCGCGGGTGTTCGTCCTCCCGCCGGGTGTCGATGGCCATGGTCGCCGAGCGTGCCGGTGTCTCGGGTCAGACGGTCTCCCGTGTCGTCAACGGCAGCCCCCGCGTGGACCCCGATACCAGAGCGCGTGTCGAGACCGCGATGGTCGAGCTCGGATACCGCCCGCACCGCGCGGCCCGCGCCCTGCGCACCGGGCGTTCGCAGACCATCGGACTCGTCGTCACCACGCTCTCGACGGTCGGCAACTCCCGCATGCTCCAGGCGACGGCGGAGGCGGCGGCGGAGCGCGGATACGCCCTCACGCTGGTGACTGCCGCCCGGGGCATCGGTGAGGCGTTCGACCGGCTCGCCGAGCAAGAGGTGGACGGCGCGATCGTCCTGAACGAGGCGTCGGCCCTGGTCTCCGACACCGAGCGCCCGAGCGGGCTCAGGCTCGTGGTCGTCGACGCCCCGACCGAGGCCGGCTTCGCCTCGGTGCACAGCGATCATGCCGGAGGCGCAGCGGCGGCCACGGAACGGCTCCTGGAGCTCGGGCACTCCACGGTCCATCACCTCGCCGGTCCCGCCGACTCCTTCGCCGCCATGGAGCGGGAACGGGGCTGGTGCGAGACCCTCGCCGCTGCCGGCATCGATGCTCCGCCCGTCGTCCGGGGTGACTGGAGCGCCGATTCGGGCCACCGGGCGGCAGCTGCACTGACGGCGGCCACCGCGGTCTTCTCCGCCAACGATCAGATGGCGCTGGGCTTGCTGCGCGCGCTCTCCGACGTGGGGCGCCGGGTGCCGGAGGATGTCAGCGTGATCGGCTTCGACGACGTGCCGGATGCGGCGAACTACCGCCCTCCACTGACCACCATCCGGCAGGACTTCACGGCCCTCGCCCAGCGAGCGGTCTCGTCGTTGATCGACGCCATCGAAGGGGTGTCGAAGGCTCGCGCCGCCTCGGTCGTCGGAACCGAGCTCGTCGAGCGCGCCAGCACGACATCGCGCTGACCGTCACACCCTCCTGATGCGCCTGTTGCAGTTCGCCTCGATGTCGTGCCATGATGCCGGAAAGCGTTTTCCCATCTTGTGGCCGACCAGCAGGTCCGACCACCGGGGAAGCGCACCGACGGCCTCCTGCGACAGAAACGGAACACCATGGCACAGGCGAACACCCGCGAGATCGGGATCATCATGAACGGCGTCTCCGGGCGCATGGGCTACCGGCAGCATCTGGTGCGCTCGATCCTCGCGATCCGCGAGGAGGGCGGCATCGAACTCGCCGACGGCTCCCGCATCACGGTGAAGCCGATCCTGGTCGGACGCAACGAGGCCAAGCTGGCCGAGCTGGCGGCGAAGCACGGCATCGACGACTACACGACCGATCTCGACGCGGCGCTCGCCGACCCGCAGTGGGAGATCTACGCCGACTTCCTCGTGACCAAGGCCCGCGCCTCCGCGATCCGCAAGGCCATCGCCGCAGGGAAGGCGATCTACACGGAGAAGCCCACTGCGGAGTCGCTCAAGGAGGCACTCGAGCTCGCGCGCCTGGCGGACGAGGCGGGCGTCAAGACCGGCGTCGTGCACGACAAGCTGTATCTCCCCGGTCTGCAGAAGCTCAAGCGCCTGATCGACTCCGGATTCTTCGGCCGCATCCTCTCCGTCCGCGGCGAGTTCGGGTACTGGGTGTTCGAGGGCGACTGGCAGCCCGCGCAGCGTCCGAGCTGGAACTACCGCACCGAGGACGGCGGCGGCATCATCACCGACATGTTCCCGCACTGGAACTACGTGCTGGAGAACCTGTTCGGCGAGGTCAAGAGCGTGTACGCGCAGGCCGCCGTGCACATCGCCGACCGCTGGGACGAGAAGGGCGAGCACTACACCGCCACAGCGGAGGACGCCGCGTACGGGATCTTCGAGATCGAGGGCGGCGTGATCGCCGAGATCAACTCCTCCTGGACCGTGCGCGTGAACCGCGACGAGCTCGTCGAGTTCCAGGTCGACGGCACCCACGGATCCGCCGTGGTCGGACTGTTCGGCGCGAAGATCCAGCCGCGCAACGCCACCCCGAAGCCCGTGTGGAACCCCGACCTCGAGGACACGCGCGACTACGACGCCGACTGGCAGGACGTGCCGACCAACGACGTCTTCCTCAACGGTTTCCGCCAGCAGTGGCAGGAGTATCTGGTCTCCTACGTCGAGGGCACCGAATACCCGTTCGACCTGCTCGCCGGTGCACGGGGTGTGCAGTTCGCCGAGGCGGGACTGACCTCCAGCGCCGAGGGTCGCAAGATCGCCCTGTCGCCGCTGACCCTGGGCTGAGGCGCGCATGAGCACTCTGCGCCTACTCCGCCCCAGCGGTGAGACGTTCGCCGCCGCCCTCAACGACTCGGGCGCATACGCCCGCCCGACGACGCCGCTGCAGAGTCGTGTCGCCTACGCCGCTGCACACGTCGTGCCGAAGGTGCATGCCGACAACACCCCGGGACAGCCCGCCGACATCGACTGGGATTCCACCCTCGCCTTCCGCCGCAACGTGTACTCCTGGGGTCTCGGCGTCGCCGACGCGATGGACACGGCGCAGCGGAACATGGGTCTCGATGCCGCAGCCACCCGTGAGCTGATCGCCCGCAGCGCTCAGGTCGCGCGCGAGGAGGGCGGTTCGGTCGTCGTCGGCGTCAACACCGACCACATCGCCGAGACGCACATCCCCCTCGAACAGGTGATCGCGGCCTACACCGAGCAGTTGCACTTCACCGAGGAGCAGGGCGCCGGACCCGTGCTGATGGCCTCGCGCCACCTCGCCCGTGTCGCCGCCGACGCCGCCGATTACCGCCGCGTGTATCGGGAGGTGCTCTCGCGCGCGACGACCCCCGTGGTGCTGCACTGGCTGGGTACGGCTTTCGACCCCGAGCTCGCCGGCTACTTCGGTGCGGAGGATTGGCAGACGGCGTCCGAGGTGCTGCTGCAGATCATCGCCGAGAGCCGTGGCAAGGTCGCGGGTGTCAAGATGAGCCTGCTGAACGCCGACTCCGAGATCGCGGTGCGCTCGCGCCTCCCCGAGGGGGTCAGGATGTTCACCGGCGATGACTTCAACTACGTGGACCTGATCGGCGGCGCTGCGGACCGTGCCCACTCCGACGCTCTGCTGGGAGCCTTCGCCGCGATCACCCCTGTCGCGTCCGCGGCGATCCAGGCGTTGGATGCGGGTGACGCTGCGGAGTACCGGCGGGTCCTCGGTCCGACCGAAGCACTGAGCAGGCAGGTGTTCGCGGCGCCCACCTTCTACTACAAGACGGGTGTGGCGTTCCTCTCCTGGTTGAACGGGCACCAGCCTGCGTTCCAGATGGTCGGCGGGCTGCATTCCGCGCGCAGCCTGCCGCATCTGAGCCGCATCGTCGAGCTCGCGAACGACTCGCTCGCGCTCGAACAGCCCGACCTCGCCCGCGAGCGGTGGCACAGCATGTTGCGTGTGAACGGAGTGGACGCATGACCCGCGAAGCGCAGACTCCGGATCCGCGACTGTCGATCAATCAGGCGACCATCAAGCACGCCGACCTCGCGACGGCGCTGCGGGTCACGGCCGCCGCCGGCGTACGGTCGATCGGACTCTGGCGTGAGCCCGTGAACGACGTCGGGCTCGACGTCGCGGCGCGGATGCTCCGAGACTCGGGGCTCCGGTTCTCGACGCACTGCCGAGGCGGATTCTTCACGCTGCCGGACGGCCCGGAGAGGCGCGCGGCGCTCGACGACAACCGCCGTGCGATCGAGGAGACGGCGACGCTCGCGGCCGCGGGAGCCGCGGGATCCACCGCTGTGCTGGTGCTCGTCGCCGGGGGGCTGCCCGCGGGATCGCGCGACCTGATCGGAGCGCGCGAGCGCGTGCGGGATGCCATCGGCGTGCTGGCCCCCGAGGCGAAGGCGGCGGGTGTGACGCTCGCGATCGAGCCGCTGCACCCGATGTACGCCTCCGATCGCGCCGTCGTCTCGACGCTCGGTCAGGCGCTCGACATCGCGGGCGACTTCGAGCCCGATGTGGTGGGCGCGGCCGTCGACACGTTCCACATCTGGTGGGATCCGCAGGTGCTCGAGCAGATCGCGCGCGCCGGCCGGGAGGGACGCATCGCCACGTACCAGGTGTGCGACTGGAAGACGCCCCTCGCGGACGATGTGCTGCTCTCACGGCACTACACCGGCGACGGGGTGATCGACTTCGCCTCGCTCACGCGCGCCGTGATCGCGACCGGATACGACCGTGACATCGAGGTCGAGATCTTCAACGCCGACATCTGGGCGGACGCTCCGGATCACGTCGTACGGCGGACTGCCGAGACGTTCGCCGAAGCCGTCTCCCCGTACCTGAGGTGAGGATGTCCGGTCGCCGGCGCCGCGTCGTCCCTCGCGGTGATGCTGAGGCGGGACCGTGGCAAGTAGGATCTGGGTCATGACCAAGCCCGCAACGTCCGCGGAGCGGCCAGCGCGGTCTCCGCGTCATGTGCGAGGGCCCGCCCCCACCCTGCACGACGTCGCACGCGAGGCGGGGGTCTCGCTCGCGACCGCATCGCGCGTGCTGAACGGCTCCGAGCGGAAGGTCGCCGAGTCGTTCCGGGAACGGGTGGAGTCCGCGGCCGGGAAGCTGGGGTACACCGCCAACGTCTCGGCCCAGTCGATCGCGAAGGGCACGTCGCCGGTCATCGCCCTGCTCGTCGCCGACATCGCCGACCCCTATTTCGGACAGATCGCGTCAGGCGTCGCCAGGGGAGCGGACGAGGAGGGGCTGGTCGTGACGATCGCGATCACCGAGAGGGACCAGGCGCGGGAGGCGCGGATCGTGCGCGCCCTGCGCGGGCAGCGGCCCCGAGGCCTGATCCTGGCCGCCTCTCGCACACAGGAGGCCACAGAGGCCGAGACCGCGCACGAGCTCGCGGAGTTCGTGAGGCAGGGCGGCCGCGTCGTGGCGTTCGGACCAGACGGCGAGGGAGAGCGTCACATCGAGATCGACAACCGCTCCGGTGCGGAGGCGTTGGGTCGTCTGATGGCAGATCGCGGATACCGCCGTGCCATCGTTCTCGGCGCGGCGGACGGGGTGCGCACATCGGATGATCGTCTCGTCGGCTTCCGCGCGGGTTTCGAGCAGGCGGGTGGCGTCGTCGAGAGCGTGCATCGTGGCGACTTCCGCCGGGAGTCCGGGGCTGCCGGGATGAGGGCGGCCCTCGACCGCGGAGTGGAGGCCGGCACCCTCGTGTTCGCGATCAGCGACGTGGTGGCGCTCGGGGCGATGTCCGCGATCCGTGACGCGGGGCGCGAGATCGGCACCGACATCGCGGTCTGCGGTTTCGACGATGTCCCCGCGAGCAGCGATGTCTCCCCGGCACTGACGACGGTGCGCGTGCCGTTGAGCGACGTCGGGTACCAGGCCTTCCGCGCGACGGTCGACGTCGAGTGGGTGCAGGCCCCGTTGCCGCTCGAGGTCATCGTGCGTGCCAGCACTCCGATGGTCGGCTCGTGACCAGGGTCGTGCTGGCCCCCGACAGCTTCAAGGGCACGGTCGCCGCGGTAGAGGCGGCCGTCGCGCTCGCGGAGGGCTGGGCATCGGTCGAACCCGAGGCTGAGTTCGTGCATCGACCGATGGCAGACGGTGGTGAGGGGACCGTTGCGGCCTTCGAAGCGGCGGTGCCAGGCGCGGTGCGGATGCCCCTCGCGGTCGACGGGCCTGCCGGGGTGCGGGTCGACACCTTCTGGTTGCTGCTGCCGCCGACGGTCGACGCCCCCGACGGCACAGGTGTGATCGACCTCGCCTCGACCTCGGGCATCGAGCTGCTGCAGGAGCTGCGTCCCTGGGATGCGGATACGACCGGCCTCGGCCAGGCCCTGGCCGCAGCCATCGATCATGGTGTCTCACGCCTCGTCGTCGGCATCGGCTCCAGCGCGTCCACCGATGGAGGCACCGGGATGCTCTCGGCCCTCGGCGCGCGGTTCCTCGATGCCACCGGCGTTCCGGTCGCTCGCGGCGCGCGTGGCCTCGCAGACATCGCGTCCGCCGATCTCACCGGGCTGCGCGCGGCACCCGACGTGCGGGTGCTCACCGACGTCACGAATCCGCTCACCGGCCCGCGCGGTGCGGCCGCGGTGTTCGGCCCCCAGAAGGGGCTGCGATCGGTCGACGACATCGCCATCGTCGACGACGGCCTCGGCCGGCTCGCCGAACTGCTCGCCATCGATCCCGCAGGGCCAGGCTACGGCGCGGCCGGCGGAACCGGAGCAGCCCTCGTCGCGTGGGGTGGCGAGCTCGCTCCCGGTGCCGCGGAGGTGGCCGAGCTCATCGGTCTCGCCGATGCGCTCTCCGATGCCGACGCGATCATCACGGGGGAGGGGTCGTACGACGGCCAGTCCGGAGACGGCAAGGTGCCGTCATTCCTCGCGAATCTCGCGGCCGAGGCCGGAGCCGTGGCGATGCTGGCGGCAGGGCGGGTCACCGCAGACGCCGACACCTCGTCGTTCGCCGACGTCGCGTCTCTCACCGCGCTGGCCGGTTCGTCGGAGGCGGCGCTGGCCGAACCCGTCCGCTGGTTGCGCGCCGCCGGCGCCGTTCTGGCTCGCACCGCCGCAGCTCGCACCGCCGCAGCTCGCACCGCATCTGCCGGCGAATCGTCCTGACCGCCGGCGCGAGACCGACGGTCCGCAGCCGTCAGTCGCCGAGCGCGGCGGAGACCACGGCGCGTGCTTCGGCCTGCACCTCGGCGAGGTGCTCAGGACCGCGCAGGCTCTCCGCATAGAGCTTGTAGACGTCTTCGGTGCCCGAAGGGCGAGCGGCGAACCAGGCGTGCTCGGTCTGCACCTTGAGGCCGCCGATCGCCGCACCGTTGCCAGGGGCGTGCGACAGCTTCGCCGTGATGTCCTCGCCGGCGAGCGCGGTCGCCGTCACCGCCTCGGGAGCGAGCTTGCCGAGGGTCGCCTTCTGCTCCGGGGTCGCCGGAGCGTCGACGCGCTGATACGCCGATGCGCCGAAGGCGGTCTCCAGCTCGTGGTACCGCTCCGAGGGGGTCTTCCCGGTGACGGCGATGATCTCGGCGGCCAGCAGGCACAGCAGGATGCCGTCCTTGTCCGTGGACCAGACCGAGCCGTCCTTGCGGAGGAACGAGGCACCGGCCGACTCCTCCCCGCCGAACGCGACCGAGCCGTCGAGCAGCCCGGGGACGAACCACTTGAATCCGACCGGAACCTCCAGCAGGCGCCGTCCGAGCGACTCGGCGACGCGGTCGATGATCATGGACGAGACCAGCGTCTTGCCGATCGCGGCGTCGCGGGGCCACCCCTCACGGTGCGAGAACAGGTAGTCGATGGCGACCGCGAGGTAGTGGTTCGGGTTCATCAGTCCGGCGTCCGGGGTCACGATCCCGTGCCGGTCGGCGTCGGCGTCGTTCCCGGTGAGGACGTCGTAGGAGCCCTTCTTCGCGACCAGGGATGCCATCGCCGAAGGGGACGACGGATCCATCCGGATCTTCTCGTCCCAGTCGAGCGTCATGAAGCGCCATGTCGGGTCGACCTCGGGGTTCACGACGGTGAGGTCGAGGTCGTGCATCTCGGCGATCAGCGACCAGTACTCGACGGAGGCCCCGCCCAGCGGGTCGGCGCCGATGCTGACGCCGGCGCTGCGGATCGCATAGATGTCGATGATCGACGGCAGATCGCGCACGTAGGCGTCACGGAAGTCGTAGCCGGTGAGGGAGTCCCAGTCGATGTCGGCGAAGCGCTCCAGCTTCACGCCCTCGAGCCCCGCGGCGATCAGGGTGTTCGCCCGGTCGGCGATCCAGCTTGTCGCGTCGGTGTCGGCGGGCCCGCCGTGCGGAGGGTTGTACTTGAATCCGCCGTCGCGCGGAGGGTTGTGCGAGGGGGTGACGACGATGCCGTCGGCGCGACCGGGGTCGTCTGCCGCCTTGCCGCGGTTGTAGGTGAGGATCGCGTGGCTGAGGGCCGGAGTCGGCACCCACGAGTCGCGGGAGTCGACGCGCACGTCGATGCCGTTCGCGAGCAGCACCTCGATCGCGCTGCGCTCGGCGGGGAGCGACAGCGCGTGCGTGTCGCGTCCGAGGAACAGCGGACCGGTGATCCCCTGCGCGTCGCGGTAGTCGACGATCGCCTGCGTCGTGGCGAGGATGTGGTTCTCGTTGAAGCTGTTCGACAGCGACGATCCGCGATGGCCGCTGGTGCCGAACACGACGCGCTCTGCGGCCACCTCCGGGTTCGGCGTGCGGTCGTAGTAGGCGGCGATCAGTTCGTCGACGTCGATCAGGTCACTTTCCTCCGCGGGGAGGCCGGCACGGCTCGTCATCCTCTCAGTCTGCCCCCTGTTCGGCGTGATCGCATCCGGAAGAGGCCCTCTTCCTCTCCCGCCTCGCCGTTCTCGTCGCGATATGACAGCCAGAACCGCCGACGAAGGTGGAAGATTGCGACGGGAGGGGAAGTCACGCGGGGGAGCGGCGCCGTCACCGAGGGATAAGGTGAAACCCGTGACTGAACGCCGCACCTACAGCTATCTCGGCCCCGCCGGCACCTTCACGGAGGCGGCGCTCGATCAGGTGGCCGAGGCCCGCGGGCAGGACTGGCGCCCCGTGCACAACGTGGGCGAGGCTCTCGCCGACGTGCTCGAGGGGCGCAGCGACGCCGCGATGATCGCGATCGAGAACTCGATCGAGGGCGGGGTGTCCACCACGCAGGACGCTCTGGCGACCCTCCCCGGTCTGCGCATCATCGGCGAGTACCTGGTGCGGGTGAACTTCGTGCTGGTCGCCCCGCGCGGCACGACGCTCGACCAGGTCGAGGTCATCGCGGCGCATCCCGTCGCCTACGCGCAGTGCCACGGCTGGCTCGGCGCGCACCTGCCGTCGCACTCGCACGTGCCGGCCTCGAGCAACGTCGCCTCCGCGATCGGCGTCCTCGACGGAACGCTGCCCGCCCAGGCCGCCATCGCGGCTCCCGGCATCGTGAACCACTACGACGTCGATGTGCTGGCGGAAGGCATCGGCGACAACGCCCAGGCGGTGACCCGTTTCGTGCTGGTCACCCGCACCACCCGCTCACCGGAACCGACCGGTGCAGATAAGACGTCCCTGATCGTCGAGCTTCCGCACGACCACCCCGGATCGCTCCTGGAGATGCTCGAGCAGTTCTCCACCCGCGGGATCAACCTGTCGCTCATCGAGTCGCGGCCCATCGGCGATGAGCTGGGTCGCTACCGGTTCGTGATCGACGCCGACGGCCACATCGAGCACGAGCGCATGGCCGATGCGCTGCTCGGCATCCGCCGGTTCAGTCCCCGCGTCGTGTTCCTCGGGTCGTACCCGCGGGCGGACCGTCAGATCGTGCAGTACCCTGACCGCTACTCGGACGACGTGTTCGTCGAGGCGCGCGATTGGCTCCGCGGGATCCTCTCCGGCGAACCGGAGTCCTGACTCTCCCGGTCCGTCAGGCCGTCGAGCCGCTCAGTGCTCCTGGAAGCGCGGCCAATCGCTCCCCGGCATCATGTGCGAATGCAGCGCACCCTTCGCCGAGGCGAGGCTCGGGTAGGTGCCCGTCGTCGCGTCGGCCCCGACCATCGTGACCGTGTAGCCGTCCTCGTCGTGGCGGACGCTGCCCACAACGCCGTTGCGTCCGTAGGCCACCCAGAGTGCGAGTGTCTTCGTGGTGCTCATCGTCGAACCCCTCTCTCTGCCGCCGAGGCTACGCCTGCCCGCAGGGGAAGGCCAGGGCTTGACAAGCGGCCATCACTGTCGGCTCAGAGCGCAGCGGCGATGAGCTCCAGAGTCTGCGCTCGTCCGGTCGGGGCATCCTTCGGCTCGGCGTCGTAGGCACCGGCGACCGGTGAGAGCATGACCTCGTCGACGCCGTGGCGCTCGGCGAAGGCACGCACCTCGGCCGCGACGCTCTCACCCGTGCCGACGAACCAGCGAGAGCGGGCGGCCTGCACGACCTCGTCGGTCGCCGGGTCGGTGACGGCGGACATCGCTTGCTCGACGGTCTCGAGAGCGGCGAGGGGTTGATTGAGCCGCAGGCGCGCCATCATCCGCAGCTGCGGCAGCGCGCGAGCCTCCGCCTCGTCCTGGGTCGGCGCCGCCACCGCGTTCACGGTGAGGAACGTGCGCGGCTCAGGGTGCTCTTCGCTGGGGCGGTACCCGGTGCGGTAGAGATCGAGCGCGCGTTCGAGACCCTGCCCCGAGAAGTGGTTGGCGAAGACGTAGGGCAGCCCGTGGGATGCGGCGAGCTGGGCCGAGTAGTCGCTCGATCCGAGCAGCCAGACCTCGGGGGTTCCGGTCGCGGCCGGAGTGGCGCGCACCGTGTACTCCCCGCCAGAGGTGAAGCGCAGGGCGGCTCCCTCGCCGGAGAGGAGTGCGGCGATGTCCTGCACATGGCGCGGGAACTGCTCCACGTCGCTCGTCGTTCCCGAACCGCGGAGCAGCTGGGTGATGACCGGGTCGCTTCCCGGAGCGCGCCCGAGGCCGAGGTCGATGCGGCCGGGCGCGATCGCCTCGAGTGCCGCGAACTGCTCCGCGACGATGAGCGGCGCGTGGTTGGGCAGCATCACGCCGCCCGAACCGAGCCGCACGCGCGAGGTGCGGCTGGCTGCGGCCGCGATCAGCACCGGGGGAGTGGTCGACGCGACCGACGGCATGTTGTGGTGCTCGGCGAACCAGTAGCGGCGATAGCCGAGGCGGTCGGCGACCTCCGCGAGAGCGAGCGAGGCGGCGACGGCCTCTGCGCTGGTCTGGCCGGTGCGAACCGGGACGAGGTCGAGGACGGAGAGAGCTGTATCGGGCATCCTCGGTTGCAACGCGTCCGCAGGCGCCGTCATTCCCCGTCTTGCCCGGTTCGCCCGGCGGTGTTCGGGGCGCAACGGGGTGGGGGCGACAGTCACGCCGCCCCCACCGTTCGTCAGGCGTTGATCGCCTCGCGCTGATCAGTGGACTCCACCGTGATCTTGCGCGGCTTGGCACGCTCGCTCACCGGGATGATGACGGACAGCACACCGCTCTCGTACGAGGCGCTGATGCCGTCGAGGTCGACACCCTCGCCGAGCGAGAACTGCCGCAGGAAGGAGCCGGATCCGCGTTCACGGGCGAGCCAGCGCACACCGTCACGGGTGTCGGGGGTGCGCTGTGCGCGGATCGTGAGCTGACCGCCGTCGAGATCGACGTCGATCGAGCCGGGGTCGGCCCCGGGAAGGTCGGCGTGGAGCACATACCGGTCTCCGTCGCGGAAGAGGTCCACCGGCATCGGCCGGGGAGCGCGAACGGAGTCCAGCACGCTCGCGGCGAAGCGATCGAGCTGGCTGAAGGGGTCGAAGGTCAGTGCCATGAGGTTCTCCTTTCGTGCTGCCCTGAGGGCGAATCGGTGGTGCAGGAGATCTGCACCATTGCTATAGATTTTTTATACGACAACTCGTGTTAGATTTGCAACTCCGAATCCCGCCGACCTCAGGGGGTGGCCGCATGCCGCATCGTGACAGCCGGACGCCGCTCTACGGCATAGCCGTCGCAGCGCAGCTGGTCGAGCTCCCCGAGGCGACGCTCCGCCTGTTCGAGAGCAAGGGCTTGCTCACCCCCGCCCGCAGCGAAGGCGGGACCCGCCGCTACAGCGATGACGACATCGAACGGCTGCGGCGAGCGGCCTCACTGCGCGAAGACGGCGTGAACATCGCCGGGATCGCTCGGATGCTCGACCTGCAGGATGCCAACGACGACCTGCAGGTGCGCAACGAGCAGCTCCGCGAAGCTCTCGATGCTCAGCGCGGGAGAGGCCGCCGCTCCGCCGACTGATCGATGGTGCGACGCGGCCGACCGTCCATCGGGCCCGACCACTACCGTTGAGGCATGGAAGCAGGCATCTTCTACGTCCTCGTCGGCTCGGTCGCCGTCGCCGCCTTCGCGCGGTGGCGTGGATGGCCTGCACCTCTGCTCGTGACGGTGGTCGCGCTCGCCGCGTCGTTCCTCCCGTTCGTGCCCGATCTCGACATCGACGGGCATGTGCTCCTGAGTCTCGTGCTGCCGCCGCTGCTGTACTCGGCCGCCCTCGATGTCTCCTTCGTCGGGTTCAAGCGCAGCCTGCCGCAGATCCGCCGTCTCGGGATCTGGCTCGTGCTGCTCACGGCCCTCGCCGTCGGGTTCGTCGCCTGGTGGATCCTGCCCTCGCTCACGCTTCCCGGCGCACTGCTGCTGGGCGCGATCGTCGCTCCTCCCGACGCGGTGTCCGCCGCGGCGATTGGTCGTCGGCTCGGACTGCCTCGACGCATCATGACCGTGTTGTCGGGCGAGAGTCTCATCAACGACGCGACCTCGCTCACCCTGTACCGGGTGTTCGCGGCGATCCTCGCCGGGGCGACGGTCTCGGTGTGGGGCGGTGTCTTGCAGTTCCTGCTGGCTGTCGGCGTCGGTGTCGCCGTCGGACTCGTCTTCGGGATCGTCCTGCACCAGCTGCGCATGCGCATCAGCGATCCGGTCGTCATCGGCACCTTCGGACTGCTCGCTCCGTTCGGTGCGTACGCGATCGCCGAGCATCTGCTCGGATCGGGAGTCCTCGCCGTCGTGGCGATGGGGCTCTACGTCGGTTACAACTCGCCGCGCACCGACTACACGACGCGCCAACAGGAGAAGCCGCTGTGGCTCTCGGCCGACCTGTTGCTGGAGAGCTTCGTGTTCGCCTACATCGGGCTGCAGTTCCCTCGCGTGCTCAGCGACCTCGGCAGCGAGTCCGTCGGACAGATCCTGCTGCTCTCCGGCGCGGTGCTGCTCGTGGTGGTCATCGTGCGGCCCCTCTACATCTACCCGACCAGTGCGTGGTCGAACTTCCAGGACCGCAAGCGTCTCGAGCGCTGGGATCGCGGTGTGGAATCCGGGGAGTTCGAGAAACGTCACCGCAGGTCGCGTCGCTGGGGGAACTACACGGCGGACGAACTGCGCAGCCACATCGTTCGGGAGCAGATGGCGGGACTCACCCTCACGTGGAAGGACAGCGCCGTCATCTCCTGGGCGGGCATGCGCGGGGTGGTGACGCTGGCGATCGCGGTGGCGGCGGCCGACCTCGCGACCCTCGACACCGAGGCGTCGCACGCGATCGTCGTCGTCGCGTTCATCGTCACGGTGGGCACCCTGCTGCTGCAGGGGCTCACGCTGCCCATGCTGATCCGTGGTCTCGGCATCGAGCGCGACGCGGATGAGGCGGAGGACGAGGCGGCTCTTGCGGAAGTGCGGGAGAAGAGCCGCGAGGCCGGCAAGGCCTATCTCGCCGAGAAGCGCGTGGAGTGGGAGGCGAAGTACGGCGAGGTCGATCTGAGCGTGTTCGACGCGTTCACGAAGCGTATGACCCGGGTGGAGAAGGACACCGACGAGGCGCAGAAGGTCGAGGACGCCGTGACCCGGCCCTCCTATGACGACCTCGTCGCGCTGTCCAGAGGGTGGTTGCAGGTGCGCCGCGACATCCTCCTCGCCGAGCGCGACGCCGGCAATCTCGACGAAGAGGTGATGCGGGAGCTCATCGCCGCGATGGATGCCGAGGAGCTCGCGCTCGACACGCGCGGTGCCACCCGTCAACAGAGCCGCGCCTGACGATCCCTCCCGCTCCCCCCTCCTCACC
>NZ_LSJW01000070.1:0-4547 GCF_001557335.1 Microbacterium sp. CCH5-D1 | reverse complement strand
GGATGATGCGGGCGATCCAGGATCTGGACCAGCAGCTCGCCGGCAGCTGACACACGCTTTCGGGAAGGGGTCGACGGTTCGCCGTCGGCCCCTTCTTCGCGCCTTGTGGTCCGGAGATCACGGGCCGATGGGCAGTTCTCCCCATCGGCGCAGGGCGAGCGTCCGGCTATGGTGGATCGCGGCAGAACCGGGGGGAAGCCATGTCAGATGTCGAGATCGACAAGCGCGCACTCGAAGGCGCCGTCCTGCAGATCAGCTTCTCGATCGGTGACTACGTCATGTACGCCAATGACATCGCCGCGCGCGACACGGGCGTCGGCAATCCCGCGAGGCGCACAGGCCTGCGGGTCATGCTCGAGAACGCGCTGGGGCAGGCGATGCTCGAGGCGCGGGCGCAGCATCTCGCGGGGATCGGCGTCACCGATCGGCTAACGAGCATCAACGAGTCGTTCGAAGACCTCGACGTCTCACTGGGCAGCGGATGGGATGCCGACTATGTCGCTGACCTCTCCTAACCGCGGGTGGACGCTCGAGGAGATCGAGTATGACAGCGGGCAGCTCGAAGGGATCCACGCGGATCTCGGAAAGCTCACGGACGCCGGAGGGAACGCGCAGATCGTGCTGCGCAACATCGACGGCGGCCTCGAGGGGCGAGGTCAGAGCATCACTCTGGTGCAGCGTGAATCGGGGCTGCTCGCCAATCGGATGAACCCCACCATCGCCTCACTCGGACGCATCGCCGACGTCGTGCGGGCCTACGGTGAGGCTGTCGCGACGCACGCCAGAACCGCGAACGACCTGATCGACGACATCGAGACCGCGCATGCGGCGCACGCGGCGGCGGTCGCCGATCTCGAGAGCGCACAGTCCCAGCAGCAGATGTGCACCCCCGACGACGACGCCAGCACGCGCTCGACCGCGGAACAGGACGTCACCGACGCGCAGAGCTCGCTCGCCACGACCCGTAGCGCCCTCGAAGGCCTCTGGGAGAGCTGGGAAGCCGCATACGCGCTCTGGGACGAGGCGTATGGTGCAGCGATCGCCGGACTCGTCCGTTCGGATGGCTCGACCCTCAGCGACTCGACCCTCTCGGCGATCGACGCGCTGGCGAACGCCGACACCCCTGCCGAGGTCACGGAGATCTGGGACGGTCTCACCGATGCACAGCGCGATGCGCTCCGTCTCACGTATCCGGGCTTCATCGGAAACCTCGAAGGCGTGCCCTACCTCGACCGCATGCTCGCCAACAGGACGGCGTATGAACGAGTGATCGACGCCGGACCCTACGGCGAGCCGTTGGACACGCAGTTCAAGGACCTCGGTATCGAGATCAACCGGTTCCAGGGGCAGCTGCTGATGTTCAACCCGTTCGAGCAGCCGCAAGCCACCGCTGCCGTCATGTACGGCGTGACCATTCAGGATGAGAACGGGAACCCCGTCGACCCGCTCAAAGGTGTCACCAACGTGAACGTGCTCGTCGGCGGGATGTTCTCGGGCCTCGGAGACCTCGAGGCATGGGGGCAGAGCGCACGCGACCTGAACTTCTTCGCCGACGGGTACAACGACGGGACCAGGTCGGCGACGATCGCCTGGTACGGATACGACTCGCCCAACCTTCTCACCGAGCACACGATGGGCAGCGCCACAGAGGGGGCCGCGACGCTGAGCACCACGCTGCGAGGGCTCGACAACGAGGTGTCGTCGAGCGTCACCACCTCCGTCATCGGGCACTCGTACGGCAGCACGACCGCTTTCCTGGCGGTTGGTGGATCCCCAGACAACCTCGGTGTCGACAATCTGATCGCGGTCGGCTCGGCGGGAGTGCCGGACGGCTACCACCAGACGTGGACCGGAGATGATCCGATGGACTATTCCGGCACGCAGATCTACGCGTCGCGGGCTCCCGGCGATCTGGTCGCCCGCTACGGTGAGCACAGCTCCTTCGGACACGGCACCAACCCCGAAGAGCTGCCGGGAGCGATCAGCTTCGAAAGCGACGGCGGCACCGTGCCGAAAGTGGGCGGCGGCACCGAGGACGGCCTCGGAACCCCGGGCCACGCGGCGCACGACGGCGGCAACAGTATCTGGGGCTGGTGGGAAGAAGACAACGGGTACCTCGCTCGCGATTCGGAATCCTTCCGTAACATTGCCTACATCGTGGCTAACGGCCAGGCGTGGAACTGAGCCGTGGTGGCAACGGCAGCAAGGGGCGGGCGGATGGGGAAGCGCTGGCGGATCACCGCGGCGGTGGCGGTGCTCGCGCTCGCCCTCACCGGGTGCACGAATGAAGGAGACGGCATGGCGACCCCGACCGGCGACGAGCTCGTCGCCCAGGCGAAGCAGCACTACCTCGACTATCGGGAGGTCACGAACGGCGTCCAGGCGCTGATCTTCGACGGCCCGTGGGAGGCTCCAGGGGGCTCATTCGGCATGGAGCCTTCGGGGGCGGGATGCCCGGACGGTTCTTACAAGTTCTCTCTCGCCCGATCGACGGAGGTGGACCCGGAGCAGCATGCCGAGCGATCCGTCGCTGTGCAGAAGTACCTCACGGATGCGGGCTACGAGCTCGACGGCATGGATCTGGGGTCGGGCGAGACTCAGTCGAGTGATGTGATCGTGCGCGAGCAGGGTGACTTCTCGTTGTTGACGGTGACGTTCATCACGAACGGCAACGTGCTCGTGACGGCGACGACCAAGTGCTGGCCCGGCGACCGTTACGAGCTCGGGGACCTGCTCTTCGGTGATGCGAACCTTTCCGAGGGGTACCTGCCGCGCGAGGAGTCGCCGAGCGATCCGCTGTTCTTCGGCGTGACACCCGGCGAG
Source organism: Microbacterium sp. CCH5-D1 (assembly GCF_001557335.1). Taxonomy (NCBI): domain Bacteria; kingdom Bacillati; phylum Actinomycetota; class Actinomycetes; order Micrococcales; family Microbacteriaceae; genus Microbacterium; species Microbacterium sp. CCH5-D1. Next base: position 1,724 of record NZ_LSJW01000070.1, on the reverse strand, counting down.
CCGGCCTTCGGCCCGACGCCCAAGCCCACGCCGTAGGAATCGTCGCCCGTCAGTGGGCGGCGGCCGCGTCGGCCAGGTGCCGGGCGTCGTGGTTCAGCACCTTGACGATGATGCCGTGCTTGCGCAGCTCGGCGACGGTGCGTGCGCCCTCGTCGGCGTCGAGACCGAGCGCCTTTATGTTCACGACCACGACGACATCGCCCGTGCGCAGCGTCGAGATGAGGCGGGCGAGGCGGTCGTTCCAGCTTTCCAGGATGTCGGGCGCCGGGTGGCGGAAGCCCTCGATCGGCACGCCGAAGCGGGTGAGGTCATCGCGCTGCTCGACGACGGACGGCATGCCCTCTCGCGACACGACGAGGCCTACCAGCCGTGAGCCGTCTGGCCGTGCCGTCCAGAAGTTGCGGTTCTGCTGCAGCTCGGTGAAGCACTTCGGGCACGCTGCGGCATCATGCGGCAGATGCAGGGGGCTCGTGAGAGCCGCATCGACCGATGCCGTGGTCTTCGTGGGATCAATCGTCTCGTTCATCGCGCACCTCCGGCATCCATTCTGCCCTGTCGTCGTGCGTCGCGGTGACCGGATTCACAAGAGACCGAGCGCCTGAACGGCCTCACGCTCCTCGACCAGCTCCGCGACGGAGGCATCGATCCTGGTACGTGCCCAGTCCGTCGGTTCCAGCCCTTCGACGATCTGCCACTCGCCGTCGACCGAACGCACCGGGAACGACGAGATCAGGCCTTCGGGAACCCCGTACTCACCGTGGGAGACGACGCCGGCCGAGGTCCAGTCGTCGGTGCCGTGTACCCAGTCGCGCACGTGGTCGATCGTCGCGCTCGCAGCAGACGCCACGGACGAGGACCCCCGCACCTGGATGATCTCGGCTCCGCGCTTGGCGACGCGAGGGATGAACGTCTCGTCGAGCCAGGTGGTCACGTCGCCCACGATCTGCTCGAGCGGCTCGAGCACGGGGCGGCCACCGACCGTCGCATGCGAGATGTCGGGGAACTGCGTCGCGGAGTGGTTGCCCCAGATGGGAACCCGCCGAACCGTGTGCACCGGCACGCCGAGGGTCAGCGCGAGCTGGGCCCGCGCGCGGTTCTCGTCGAGGCGCGTCAGAGCCGTGAACCGCTCGGCGGGCACGCCGTCGGCGGAGGCTGCGGCGATCAGCGCGTTGGTGTTGGCGGGGTTGCCGACCACCGTGATCCGGACACCGGGGGCCGCGTTCGCGGCGATGGCTGCACCCTGGGGGCCGAAGATGCCGCCATTGGCCGCGAGCAGATCAGCGCGCTCCATGCCGGGCCCGCGCGGACGTGCGCCGACGAGCAGCGCGAGGTCGGCGCCATCGAAGCCCACCGCCGCGTCATCCGTCACCTCGACGTGCTCGAGCAACCCGAACGCACCGTCCTGCAACTCCAGTGCTGCGCCCTCCGCCGCACCGAGTCCCTGCGGGATCTCCAGCAGTCGCAGCCGCACCTTCTCGTCCGGCCCGAGCAGGTCTCCGGCCGCTATGCGGAAGAGGAGTGCGTAGCCGATCTGTCCGCCCGCGCCGGTGATGGTGATCGTGGTCGTCATGCCCCGAGCCTACGTCCGTTCGACATGCTTCTGCTCAGAGTAATCTCGACGCATGACCTTCAATCCCGATGCCGACATCTCGGGCAACACCACGCGTCGACGCGGCCGCACAGCGGCCATCGCCGGCGGTTCCGGCGTGGGAGTGCTCGCGCTC
>NZ_LSJW01000069.1:0-5588 GCF_001557335.1 Microbacterium sp. CCH5-D1 | reverse complement strand
CCGATGAAGACCATCGACGAGGCGACGAGCGCCGTGCTGACGGCGCCCCCGATCAGCTTCTTCGCGCGGCCCCGCCAGCGGCTGAACCGCTCGGACGGAAGGCCATCGGATGTGTGGTCCTTGCGGGCAACACGGAATCCCATGACTGTCTCCCCATTCATCGCTTCGCCGCTGCGCGTTCGCGCACGGAAGCCCCCGCCCCCTCAGGCGACCGCCGAGCACCATTCGGGCATGGTGGACTCGGTCCGGGCCACCGCCAGCCTGGCGTGGGCGCGAGGTCCGTTCCGGGCGGGCGCAGGTTTTTCACCCCGCCTTTTCACCCCTCCCTCCCGTGCCACCTCCCCGACGCGCGAGGGGGACCGCCGCGCGCGGGGGAGACGCCGAGCAGGCGCACCGTGGAGACCGGTGCGCCTGCTCGGGTGCGGGGCGCTACTGTCGCGACCCGATCTCGTCGATCGGAGGCGTGCGCATCGACGAGACGGTGCCGATCCACATCGCCACGAGCGCCAGCGCGCCCATGACACCGACGATCGCCAGCGAACCGAGCACCGGGAGGGCGGGTACCGGCTGGCCCGAGATCCCCATGCTCACCCCGATGAGCGGAGGGATCGCGACCACGACACCGAACACCATCGCGATCACCGCCACCAGCATCGCCTCGACGCGCATCATGGCGCGCACCTGCCTGCGGGACGCGCCGATCAGCTGCAGCAGAGCCAGTTCGCGCGAACGCTCCCCCGTCGCCATCACGAGCGTGTTCACCACCGCGATCGCGATGTAGCCGAGGATCACCAGCAGAGCAATGAGGTTCGTCCACCCCTGCTGGGCCTGCGCTCCCGCACCCGCAGCCCGCAGCCCCGAGCCTTCGCTCACGGTCAGACCGCTCGCGCCCAACGCTGCACGGACCTCATCCGTTGCGCCCGCGTCGACCGCCACGAGCGCGAAGGCATCGAGACCTGCCGTGGTGTGGGCACTGACCGCATCGGCGGCCATGGTGAGGTCGCCGAAGCCGAGACCCCGCTCGTACACCGCGACGACCGCGGCCTCGAAGGGCGAGCCGTCGCCCAGGTACCCGACGACCGTTCCGCCGATGTTCAGCCCCAGCGCCTGCGCGGCGTCCGTGCTCACCGCGACCGTGGTGGTGCCGTCGAGCTGCGCGAGCGCCCCCTCCCGCACCCGCAGATCGAGGCTGTTCGCGATGTTCGTCGGATCGAGGCCCTGCAGCACGTGCTCGTCTCGTTGGAGCTTGCCTTCGAAATCGAAGGAGTCCACCACCGCCGCGCTGAGGGCGACCCCCGAGACCTCGGCCACCCCTGGTGTCTCACGGATGGTGTCGATCATGTCGGGCGAGAGACCCGCCGGGGCCGTCACGCGCAGGTCGGCGATGACGCCGGCACTGGCCTGCGTCGCCGCCTCGGCCGCGATGATCGACGGCGCCCCGATCTGCACGAGTCCCAGACCGATGCCGAGGGCGATCGGCAGGATCGCGGAGGCGAGGCGCCTGCTGTTGGCCGCGGCGTTCGCCGAAGCGAGGAAGCCGGCGGATGAGAGCCGATGCAGCACCGCTCCGATCAGGCGGACGCTCAGCGACACCAGCCACGGGCCGAGCACCGCCAATGCGATGATCAGCAGCATGGCTGCGCCGGCCGCCGCACCGGCCGCGATCTGCCCGCGCACCACCAGCGGCACGGTCGAGACCGAGATGCCCGCAGCGGCGAGCACGATGCCCGTGATGATGCGAGGCAGTCCGATGGCGGGGGCACCCGTCGCCGACTCGCGCAGAGCCTCCACCGGATCGAGTTTCGCGACCCGAGCCGCCGCGATGCGCGCGGCACCCCAGGCGGAGGCGAGCACGAGCAGCACCGCTCCGACCGCGGGAAGCGGACTGAATGCCAGGGCGAAGTCGCCCGGGATCACACCCCCGGCGACGAAGGCCGACTGCAGCACGGTCGACAGCAGGTATCCCGGCACGATGCCGAGCAGAACGGCGACCGCCGACACCCACAGCACCTCACGGGCGACGAGCGCGTGCACCTGGGAAGGGCTCGCACCGACCGCGCGCAGCAGGGCATAGTCACGACGGCGCGACTGCACCGACAGCGACAGCGTGCCTGCCACGATGAACATCGCCACGAGGATGCAGGTGCCGACGAACGCGCTGCCGATGGCCACGAGCGTGGACCGCGCCGCACCCGAGTCGAGGAACTCCACGTCGCCGCGGGCGTCACCCGTGCGGGCGACCAGGCCGGGGTCGGCCTCGTGGATCGCGCTCGCCGTCTGCTCGGGATCCGCCCCGGAAACGAACACGCCGAGCGCCTGCGGGGCACCCCCGTGCGGGTCGAGCTGGTCGATGCGGCGCTCGCTCAGGAAGACATGTGCGCCGCGTTCGGGTGCGACCGGAGCGGCGACCTCGCCGACGACGCGGTACTCCGACGGCACGCCGCCGTGGGCAAGGACGACCGTGTCGCCCACGGCACGACCGCTGCCGACGGTGACGACGACCTCATCCGCCGCCGCGGGTTCCTGCCCCTCATGCAGCTCGAAGCCGGTCAGAGCGGTGGCGGGCCAGGGGTGCGCCTCGACCACGACGGCACCAGCCGCATCCGCTTCCTGCAGGACGAGAGGAACCGTGACGTCGGCGACGACGCGGTCGACTCCCGGAAGGGCGGCGATGTCGCGCACCGCGTCGACCGGCAGCGGCGCGCGCTCCCGGAGGGGAACCGGCAGGTCCTCCGGCACATCCACCTGCTGTGGCGCACCGACCACGATGTCGACCGCGGAGTAGCGCTCGGGCGCCAGCCCTCCGCGCATGCCGGATTCGACGAGCACGCCGAGGCCCGTCACCAGTGCGCTCGCGACGAACACCGCGACCGCCACGCCGACGAAGCTTCCGCGGTGATGGCGAAGGTCGGCGCCGACAAGTCGCCCCAGACCCAGCGACCCCGACATCACCACTCGCCCAATGCGCTCATGCGGGCGTTGATCTGCGCAGGGTCGGCACCGTCGAGGTATCCTGCGAAGACTCCGTCGGCGAGGAAGATGGTGCGATCCGCGTGCGCGGCCACCACGGGGTCGTGGGTCACGACCACGACGGTCTGATTCAGCTCTCGTGCCGTGTGCGCGAGCAGATCGAGCACCTGCTTGCCCGAACGGGAGTCGAGGGCGCCGGTCGGCTCGTCGCCGAACACCACATGGGGCCGGGTGATGAGCGCGCGGGCGATCGCCACCCGCTGCTGCTGACCGCCGGAGAGCTCGGACGGGCGGCGGCGGCGGAACTCGGTGAGCCCCACGGCGTGGAGCAGGAAGTCGAGCCACTGCGTTTCGAGACGACGGCCGCCGAGCCGCAGCGGCAGCGTGATGTTGTCCTCGACGTTCAGAGCCGGCAGCAGGTTGTACGCCTGGAAGACGAATCCCACGTGATCACGACGGAACGCCGTGAGCTGGCGCGCCTTCAGCCCCGAGATCTCGGTCCCGCCGAGGTGCACGGTGCCGCTGCTCGGCCGGTCGAGTCCCGCAGCGCTGTGCAGCAGGGTGCTCTTGCCCGAGCCGGACGGGCCCATGATCGCGGTGAACGTGCCCTTCGCGATGGCGAGATCCACGCCGCGCAGGGCGGTGACGCGGCTGGCGCCGGAACCGTAGGTCTTGACGACGGACTGCAACCGGAGTGCTTCGGAGGGCCGCGTGTTCACGGCCGAGGCGAGTGGTGTGGAGGTCATGATTCGACGCTAGGGACGGGCCGGGCGGCATCCCATCCCGCCCGCTGCCGCTTCGATGGTGGGGCTGGCTATACCGTGCCGTCGCGATCGCTCGGGCAGACTGTGAGAGTGAAGGACCGATGGATGCGCCGCTGGCTGCGAGCGTGGGGATACCTGGCCGTCGAGGCCGCGGTCTCGATCGCATCCGTGGTGTTCCTCTGCCTGGGCATCGTGCTGCTCCCCTTCATGATCCTCACGGGCGGCGTGCTGCTCATGCCCGAGACCGTGCAGAGCCTGCACCGCTGGACAGACCTGAACCGTCGACGTGTGGGCGCCTACCGGGGCGAGGAGCTGACGCCGATCGGCCACGTGCTCCCGCCGGGCTCAACGCTCGACGATCGTCTGCGCTTCGCGTTCTCGCGCGCCACCGGCCGAGACGTGCTGTGGCTGGCGGTGCAGGGGATTCCGGTGCTGTTCGTCTCTCTTCTGACGATCTCGCTCCCCGTCGCGGCGATCAACACCCTCGCCATCACCTACTACTGGCAGTTCGCCCCCGCCGACGACCCGGTCGGCTCGGTCTACCCCGTCACATCCTGGGAGCTCGCGGCCACGATGCCGCTGCTCGCGGTGGCGTATGCGCTCCTCGCGGTCTTCCTGATCCCGGCCGTCGCCCGTCTGGTGTCGTTCGTGTCGGCGAAGCTGCTCGCGACGCCGGAGAAGTCGCGCCTCGCGGCCCGTGTCGACGCCCTGACCCTCAGCCGTGCTGCCGCGCTCGACGCCCACGCGGCCGAGCTGCGCCGGATCGAACGCGATCTGCACGACGGTGCGCAGAACCGCCTGGTCAACGTGGTGATGATGCTCGGGATCGCCGAGCGCGCGCAGGAGATCGGCGGCGACGTGCTCGAGCCGCTGCGGCGAGCGCAGGATGCCGCAACCGAGGCGCTCGCAGGGCTCCGCCGCACGGTGCACGACATCTACCCGCCGATCCTCGATGAGCTCGGTCTGGAGGGAGCCCTGGCCTCGCTCGCCGGGCGCACCGTGGTGCCCTGCACGGTCGAGACGGACCAGATCGGACGTGTGCCGGCGGCGGTCGAGTCGGCCAGCTACTTCGTCGTGGCGGAGGCGCTCACGAACGTCAGCAAGTACAGCGAGGCGACCCGGGCCGCGGTGCGGGTCGAGCGCGACGGCGAGCTTCTGGTCATCACGGTCGAAGACGACGGTGTGGGCGGCGCGGTCGAACGGCCGGGTGGCGGTGTTGCCGGCATCCGTCGCCGCATCGAGGCGTTCGAGGGCACCCTTGACGTGACGAGTCCAGTCGGGGGCCCCACCACCCTGAGAGCGGAGCTGCCATGCGGATCGTGATCGCCGAAGACGACACCCTGCTGCGCGAGGGGCTGGCGCTGCTGCTGCGTAGCGAGGGGTTCGATGTGGTCGCCGCCGTCGACAACGCCGACGATTTCCTCGACCGACTGGATGAGGCGGATGCCGCGGTGGTCGATGTGCGGATGCCTCCGACCTTCACCAGCGAGGGCTTGAAGGCCGCCGCCGAGGCCCGTGCCCGTCGCCCCGGCTTCCCCGTGCTGGTGCTCTCGGCGTACGTCGAGGATCGCTATGCCGGTGAGCTGCTGGCGGCAGGAGCCGACGGTCTCGGCTACCTGCTCAAGGAGCGGGTCGGCAAGGTCGCGGCGTTCATCGACGCCCTGCGCCGCGTCGCCGCGGGTGGCACGGTGATGGATCCCGAGGTGATCTCGCAGTTGATGAGCCGTCGTCGCGCCGACGACCCGGTGCAGACGCTGACTCCGCGCGAGCGCGAGGTGCTCGGCCTCATGGCGGAAGGCCTCGACAACGGCACGATCGCCGACCGGCTCTTCGTGACCGAGACCGCGGTGAGCA
>NZ_LSJW01000007.1:0-42132 GCF_001557335.1 Microbacterium sp. CCH5-D1 | reverse complement strand
CCCCGCCGCGGATGATCGCCTCCGAGGCCTCGAGGGCCAGTTCAGGGGAGGGGGCGCGGAGGACGGCGAGGATGCCGGTCGTGCGGGCGCGGTCGAGACGGTCGGGCATGGGGCTCCTTCATCGGGCGGGCTCGTCCATTCTCCTGGGCGCAGCCTGTAATGACAACTCGATCAGGACGTGTGGGTGTGCGGCCAGGCGTCGATCACGTTCTTGGACTCCTTGAGTCCGAGCCCCGTGTGCTCGCGGAGGGTCTTGATCGCCGCGATGGCCGAGCCGCCCGCGACCTGCGCGTCGATCGTGGAGGCCACCGACGGCGGCAGCGAGGCGCGGACCGACGACGGGGTCGCGGTGATCGACGAATGCGGCGCGGTCGTGTGAGAGACGGCTGCGGGGCGCGGAGCCGTCGTGCTGACCGACCAGTGCTCGATACGGTCCTTCGCGTCTTTGAGCGAGACGCCGGAGTGATCGCGGTAGAGCTTGATGGCGTGGATCTTCTGACCCGCCACCACGAGGCGGTCGACCTCGGCGACGACCTCCGGCGTCAGCCCTGGAGCCGCAGCGGCGGAGGCGGAACGGGCGGTGTGCGGGGCGGTGGAGAACGCCGGAGGATCCGGGAGTTTCGGGCGCATCCCTCGGACGGCCACGGCGAGGACCGCGACGACCACGATCAGGCCGACGACGATCGCGATGATCCACAGCACGGCATCCATGGCCTCAGTCTAGGGAGGCAGCCGCTCGCGCCCGGGGTCTTCCCATCCGCCACCGCGTACCCTGGAAGGTATGACCGAGACTCCCCGCACGCGCGAGACGCGCCCCGCAGCACCCGCGTCGTCGCGTTCGGGGGCCGTCCGCGAGACCAAGAAGCCGCAGGTACGCCCTGCGACCGAGGGCTGGACGCAGCAGAAGGATGCCGAAGGGCGCCCGCTCCTGCAGTTCGCGAGCCCCAAGCGCGGGAAGCCCCCCGTGCACCTCGCCGACCTCACCCCGGCCGAGCGCATCGACAAGGTGAAGGAGCTCGGCCTGCCCGGCTTCCGTGCGAAGCAGCTCGCGACGCATTACTTCCGGCACTACACGTCGGACCCCGAGCAGATGACCGACCTCCCCGCGGACACCAGGGAGCAGCTCGTCGCCGGGATGCTGCCGCCGCTGCTCACCGAGGTGCGACGCCTCGAGACCGACCGCGGTGACACGATCAAGTTCCTGTGGCGCCTGCACGACGGGGCCCTGGTCGAATCGGTGCTCATGCGCTACCCCGGCCGCATCACGCTGTGCGTGTCGAGCCAGGCCGGCTGCGGCATGAACTGCCCGTTCTGCGCGACCGGACAGGCGGGACTGACCCGCAACATGTCGACCGCCGAGATCATCGAGCAGATCGTGCGGGCCAACCGGCTGATCGCCGAGGGTGGCCTGGGCGGCAAGAAGGCCGACGACCACAGCATGGAGCGTGTCTCGAACATCGTCTTCATGGGCATGGGTGAGCCGCTCGCCAACTACAAGCGCGTGATGGACGCCGTGCGCACGATGGTCGCCCCGCAGCCGGACGGCCTCGGCATGAGCGCTCGCGGCATCACGGTCTCGACCGTCGGCCTGGTACCGGCGATCAAGAAGCTCGCCGATGAGGGCATCCCGGTCACTTTCGCCCTCTCTCTGCACGCCCCGGACGACCATCTGCGCGACGAGCTCATCCCGGTGAACTCGCGGTGGAAGGTCGACGAGGCCCTCGACGCGGCCTACGACTACTACGCCAAGACGGGTCGTCGCGTCTCGATCGAGTACGCGCTGATCAAGGACATGAACGACCACGCCTGGCGCGCCGACCTGCTGGCGGACAAGCTCAACCAGCGCGGACGCGGGTGGGTGCACGTGAACCCGATCCCGCTCAACCCGACCCCCGGCTCCATCTGGACGTCGTCGGACAAGGATGTGACGGACGAGTTCGTGCGCAGGCTCAACGACGCCGGCATCCCGACGACCCTCCGCGACACCCGCGGCAAGGAGATCGACGGGGCGTGCGGTCAGCTCGTCGCGACGACCGAGGACGAGGCGGCTTCCGCCGCACTGGCCTGAGGCGTCGAGTCGGCCTGAGGCGCCGAGTTGGCCTGAGGCGTCGAGTCGGCCTGAGGGATGCCGTCGCGGCGTCCGTCAGCGGCGCCGAGTCGTTCGGCGCGGTCGAGCCACCGGGTGATGGTCGCGGGCGTCGCATCCTTGACGCCGAGCATGCGATGGGTGCGCACCGAGCGGATCCCGCAGAAGCGCATCGTTCCGCGGGCGACGTGGGTCTGCGCGGGCAGTCCCGTGAACGGTGCGAAGAACCAGGGCGTGTCCGCGAGCAGCAGCAGCCGGCCGTGCCGCGCCGGCAGCAGCCCGTCGGGGAGCCCGAGCTTGTTGTAGCGGTACTCCTGCTGAGGTAGCAGGGCCCTGTCGAAGAAGCCCTTGAGCAGCGCCGGGACGGAGCCCCACCACAGCGGCGTCGCGATGACCACGGTGTCGGCCTCCTGCAACGCACGCTTCGCGTCGACGAGGTCGGGCTCCAGCGTCATGCGCTCGCGGTAGCCGAAGCGCAGGCTCGGGTCGAAGTCGAGGTCGCGCAGGGCGAGTACGCGTGCGTCACCGTGCCCCGCCGCATAGCGCTGCGCGAGCGACGCGGTCAGGGAGCGGGCGTCGGGGTGGCCGTCGATCACGAGAGCGGGCATGGCTGATTCCTATCTGGACAGTGTCAAGCTGGTGGACACTGTCAAGATAGGAGAGGATGTTGCTCATGTCAAGTTCGAAGGACGGCTATCACCACGGCGATCTCGCCCGTGCGCTCGAGGACGCGGCGATGCAGCTGCTGGAGCGCATGCCCGCGGCCGAGATCAGCCTGCGCGAGGTCGCACGCGCCGCGAACGTGAGCCACAACGCCCCGTACCACCACTTCTCCGACCGGCTCGGACTGCTCAAGGCGATCGCCGAACGCAGCATGGCCGACCTCCTCGAACAGGTGCGTACGGCGACCGAGTCCGCGTCGACGCCCGAGGCCGCGCTCACCGCCGGCGGCGGCGCATACATCCGCTTCGCCGTCGAGCATCCGCATGCGTTCGACGCGGTGTACGACCCCACGGTCTGCATCCCCGGCTCGCCCACGGCCACGATGGCCCCGCTGATCGACGGACTCGAAGCCGTGCTCGCCCAGGCAGCCGTCGGCGCCGGCCTCGATCGTCCGACCGATGCGGTGGCGCTGTGGGGGCTGATCCACGGGCTGGGCACCCTCGCCGCCGCCGGCCACTTCACCCTCGACGCGGCACTCGCGACCTACGCTGCCGCGCTCGACCGGCAGCTCTGACGCCGCTCCGGTCGCGATATGACACCCGAATGGCCGCAGATGGCTGGAATATCGCGACGGGAGCAGCCAACCTGAGAGGCCGCAAAGGACTCTTCCACGTTTTCCACAGGCGATCTTTCGTAGATTGTTCGAATGCCCTATTCCGCCCATCGACCGGGTCGTTACGACTCGCAGGGTCGGATCATCCTCGACAGCGAACCCGACGCCGTCACGGATGACCTCGACTTCCTGCGCGAGTTCGAGCCCACCGGACCCGAAGACGCCGCCCGAGACGCGTCTTCGTCCGAGGCGACCCCGATCGCCGATGCCGTCACCGCAGAAGAGACCGCAGCGCCCGCCCCGGACGCATCCGCCCCGGTGAAGCCCGCACGTGCGCCCCGTGTCCGCCGGCCCCGCAAGAAGCGAGAACCCCGCGCTCCCGGCTCGCGCGCTCGCACCCTCGCGATCCTCGGCGGTGCGGAGGGCGAGATCCTCGACCGTGTCCCCGGTGAGACGCCCCGCTTCGTGCAGATGTTCTTCGTGCTCGCAGGCACCGCTCTGGTGTCCGCGATCTCGATGCTGTTCGCCCTGACCACCGGCGTGCAGGCGGCGGTCTGGCTGGCCGTGCCGCTGGCGCTGGTCTGGGCGCTCATCATCTTCAACCTCGACCGCTTCCTCACCTCGACCATGAGCTCGACGAGGAATGTCTGGCGCCTCATCGGGCTCGCGATCCCGCGTGTGATCATGGCTGCGATCATCGGCTTCGTCGTGGCAGAGCCGCTCGTGCTGCAGATCTTCCACAACGACATCGCCCGCGAGGTCGCCTCCACCAACATCACTCAGTCGCAGTCCGACCAGGAGGCTCTCGAGTCCGGTCCGGAGAAGATCGCGCTCGACGCGGCCTCCGCCAAGGTCGCCGAGCTCGAGAACCAGGCGGCCACGGGCATCGTCGCAGGAACCGACTCCTCGTCGGCCACCGAGTCGGCGGCTCAGGCCACGGTCGATGACGTCACCGCGAAGATGACCGCCCAGCAGGCCGTGATCGATCAGGCTCGGGTGCTGTATCAGTGCGAGCTGACCGGTGAAGGCGCCGGCACTGTTCCCGGCTGCACCGGCGTCAACGGCCAGGGTGCCAGCTCCGATGCCGCCAAGGCCCAGCTCGCCGAGGCACAGCAGACCTACGACGCGCTCGCCGCACAGCTGCGCACCGCGAACGAGGAGCTCGCCGCCGCCGGCACCGCGGCCAAGGAGAACACCACCTCGTCCGAGGCGCAGAACCGTGAGCAGGCGAAGTCGCAGCTGCCGACGGCTCGTGACTCCTACGACCAGGCGCTCGCCGCGTACAACGCGCGCGCCGATGCCGTGGCGCAGGGCAACGCGGGAGCGGTCGGCCTGCTCAGCCAGATCAGCGGACTGAACCGACTCAGCGAGAAGGAGCCCACGATCCTGTGGGCGCACATCCTGATCGCGGCCCTGTTCTTCATGATCGAGCTGCTGCCGGTGCTGGTCAAGGTGCTCACGAGCTATGGCGACCCGAGTCTCTACGAGAAGGCCGCCGCGATCCGCAAGCAGGTCGCCCTCGACAAGGTGACGGCCGAGGGGTTCCGCGACCGTGCGCAGATCGTGACGGATCAATCCCAGGAGATACAGGCGGAGTCCGGTTCCGGCGAGCCGCAGACGCGCGCGGAACGTCGGGAGGCGGCCGAGGCGCAGGAGCGGGAACGGGCCGAGAAGCGCGCGCAGGCGCAGACGCTCGAGGAGCAGGAGCAGCTGGTTCGTCCGACGATCGGCTGAGCTGAGCCACGTGGCAGGGAGCCGGTCGGCTGGTGCTCAGAGGAGCTGAGGAATCCGCTCCGACATCGGTGGTGCCTGCTCTGGTTCGATGTCGCGGATCCGGGTGGTTCGGAGCGCCGGGTCGTCGCGGACGGCCACGGCGATGGAGCGGATCAGCGCCACGGTGGACGGTGTGCGTGCCCAGTGCGCTCCGGTGATCAGCGCCTCGATCGCCGGAAGCGCCGCGTTCGCCGTGTCGGTCTCGCCGGACGACCACATCCGCATCCCGTTCACCGCGCCCGACGATGTGCTCACCGAAGGTATCCGCCGGCTCGGTGGGGCGTGGCGCGAGTATCGGGAGACTCTCGGGATGCGTTCCTAGGATGACCCGCATGACACGGATGCAGCGCCGGACTCTGTGGATCTCGATCGTCGGCGTGCTCGCCGTTCTCGCCTACGCCGCGTTCGCCGCCGTGCAGATCCTCGTGCTCAACCCGCTCGCCGCAGCCCCCGGTCGAACGCTCGACGAGATTCGTTTCGCGATGTCGGAAGCCGGGGAGAGCCTGATGCCGGGTCAGGCTCTTCTCGTCCTCGGCATCGGCGTCGCACTCGCCGTGGTGCTCGCGGTCGTCGCGGTCCGCACGGGCGCGCACCCGCTCGTCCCGGTGATGGGATTCCTGGCCCTGCTGATGCTCGGTGCGATCGGCTACTTCGCGGCCTCGTTCGGTGCAGGCATGGGGCTCGCCGACGCCTTCGGCATCAGCGGCGGCGACTACTCGCCCTGGGCTGTGCCGCTCTATGTCGTGAGTGTGCTCTCGGGGGTCGTGCTCGTCGCTGTGGGGGCCGTGGTCTCCGCGCGCCGAAGCGGTGCCGCAGCGCCCGACTGAGGCCGTCCGCCTCCATCCGGCCCCGCCGGCGCGGGCAGCCAGTAGCGTTGGTCCATGGTCAACTATCGCTATCTCGGCAACAGTGGTCTCAAGGTCTCGGAGATCACCTACGGCAACTGGGTCACGCACGCATCGCAGGTCGAGGACGACGCCGCGGTCAAGACCGTGCACGCCGCCCTGGACGCCGGCATCACCACCTTCGACACCGCGGACACCTACGCGAACACGGCGGCCGAGGTCGTGCTCGGCAAGGCCCTGGAGGGTCAGCGTCGCGAAGGGCTGGAGATCTTCACCAAGGTCTACTTCCCGACCGGGCCCAAGGGTCCGAACGACACCGGCCTGAGCCGCAAGCACATCTTCGAGTCGATCAACGCTTCGCTGACGCGTCTCGGCACCGACTACGTCGACCTCTACCAGGCGCACCGCTTCGACTACGAGACCCCGCTCGAGGAGACGTTCCAGGCCTTCGCCGACGTCGTCCGTCAGGGCAAGGCGCTCTACATCGGCGTCTCGGAGTGGACCGCGGAGCAGCTGCGTGAAGGGCACGCGCTGGCGAAGCAGCTCGGCATCCAGCTCATCTCCAACCAGCCGCAGTACTCGATGCTGTGGCGGGTCATCGAGGGCAAGGTCGTCCCCGCGTCTGAGGAGCTCGGCATCTCGCAGATCGTCTGGTCGCCGATGGCGCAGGGTGTGCTGAGCGGAAAGTACCTGCCGGGTCAGCCGGTTCCGGAGGGCTCTCGGGCGACCGACCCGCACAGCGGCGCCGACTTCATCAAGAGCTTCCTGCAGGACGACATCCTCACCGCAGTGCAGCGCCTCAAGCCGATCGCGGAGCAGGCGGGGCTGTCGATGCCGCAGCTCGCGATCGCGTGGGTGCTGCAGAACCCGAACGTGGCGGCGGCCCTCGTCGGCGCCTCCCGTCCGGAGCAGCTCGCCGAGACCGTCAAGGCCTCCGGTGTGAAGCTCGACGCCGACACGATGACCGCGATCGACGAGGCTCTCGGCGACACGGTCAACCGCGACGCCGAGAACACCTACTCGGTCTCACCGAAGTCCCGGCTCGTCTGACTCCCTGATCCAGACGCCGAGACCCATCGGAAACGCCGAGACCCACTCCCGCTGACGTGTGCGGGGGTGGGTCTCGGCGTTTCCGATGGGTCTCGGCGTCTGGATCAGGGAGTCAGACGAGTCGGGGGCCGTCGGTCACACCGCCGGCCCCGTGCGCCGATAGCTGCGATCCCGTAGCTGCGCCTCCCCTCCGCGGAGGCGCCTACTGGTGCATCCCCGGATGCCGGCCGTGGTGACGAGAAGCCCCCTTCTTGATCTCTCACCTCGGAGTACTGCCATGCCCTCTGCTCTCTACCTGCTCGCCCTTGCCGTCTTCGTCATGGGCACGTCCGAATTCATGCTCGCGGGTCTCCTGCCCGCGATCGCCGCCGATCTCGACGTCTCCGTCGGCACCGCGGGTCTGCTCACCTCGGCCTTCGCGGTCGGCATGGTGGTCGGCGCGCCGATGATGGCGGCCTTCGCACGCCGATGGCCGCCCCGACGCACGCTGGTCGCGTGTCTCGTGCTGTTCGCCGTGTGCCATGTCGTCGGGGCGCTGACCCCGATGTTCCCGGTGCTGCTCCTCACCCGTGTGCCCGCGGCGCTCGCCAACGCGGGCTTCCTCGCGGTGGCCCTGCGCGCGGCCACTGCCATGGTTCCGGCCGATCGGAAGGGGCGGGCGCTGTCGATCCTGCTCGCCGGCACGACGGTCGCCACGGTCGCGGGAGTGCCGGCCGGCTCCCTGCTCGGTTCGGCCCTGGGGTGGAGGGCGACCTTCTGGGCTGTCGCCCTCCTGTGCGCTCCGGCGATCATCGGCGTCGTGCGCGGCGTCGCGAACTCGGTGGGCTCAGCGGAGCAGGCCGCAGCCTCACCGCGCCTCCGCGCAGAACTCCGTCAGCTGGCGACGCCGATGCTCCTGCTGCCCATGGGCATCGGTGCGCTGATCAACGGTGGCACCTTCGCGGCTTTCACCTTCCTCGCCCCCGTCGTCACCGAGGCGGCGGGTCTTGCGGAGATCTGGGTGTCGGCGGCGCTGGTGCTGTTCGGTATCGGTTCCTTCCTCGGCGTGGCGCTCGCGGGCCGGCTCTCCGACCGGCGTCCCGGGCTCGTGCTCTTCGTCGGCGGACCGCTGCTGCTGACGGGCTGGGTCGGGCTGGCGGCGTTCGCCTCCGCCCCGGCTGCGCTCCTCGCGCTCGTCTTCGTGCAGGGCGTGCTGTCCTTCGCCGTCGGGAGCACGGTGATCACCCGCGTGCTCTACGCCGCATCGGGTGCGCCCACGATGGGGGGCTCGTACGCCACGGCGGCATTGAACGTCGGCGCGGCCGTCGGTCCGGTGCTCGGTGCGGTTGCACTCAGCGCGGGGTGGGGCCTGCTCGCCCCGATCTGGGTCGCGTCAGGCCTGACAGCCGCGGCTCTCGCGATCCTGCTGCTGACGCGTCACACCCAGCCGGGCAGCCAGTTGTGCAGCAGCCAGAAGTCGTAGGGCACACTCATCCCGGTCCACAGCGGCAGGAAGAACGCCGACACCAGCACGACGAAGGCGAGGAAGATCATCACGGTGCGCTCGCCCGACTGTCGACGGTGCAGCGGATCCTCGCGCTTCCCGGCGATGATCCGCAACGTCATCGCGAGGGCGATCACCAGGAACGGCATCATGACGACCGTGTAGAACTGGAAGATCGTGCGCTCGGGGAACATGAGCCAGGGCAGGTACGTCACAGCCAGACCGACCAGGGGGATGCTCAGCTCCGGGCCCACGGGCTGCTTCGTGATCCACCCCCGCACGAGGCGGTACACCAGGTAGATCGAGGCCGCGACGCCCGCGTACCAGATGAGGGGATTCGGGATCGCCGAGATCACGCCGATGCAGTGGTCGGTGCCGCATCCCGTGGGGTCGGAGTCGACCCAGACCGCGGTGGGGCGCAGCAGGAACGGCCACTCCCATGCGGCGCTCGCATACGGGTGCCCTCGGGTGAGACCGACGTGGAAGCCGAGCATCGACTCGTGGTACTTCCACAGGGCGATCAGCGGGTTGGAGTCGCTCTGCCGGTCGTACCCTCCGGCCGTCACGAGCCATCCGGTCCAGCTGACCAGGTACACGGCAAGAGCGGGGAAGACGAGCAGCACGAACGAGACGGGACCCTGGCGGAACGCGGCGGCAGTCGGCCACAGGACCACTCCGGCGCGGCGCCGCGCCAGCGCATCGGTGATGACGACGTAGAGGCCGAAACCCGCGAGCACGTACAGGCCCGACCATTTCACGGCCGAGGCCGCCCCGAGCGCCAGCCCTGCGGCGACGAGCCAGGGGCGACGCCAGAGCACCGGCCCCCAGAACGGGTCGGGACGCTCGGGGTCTCGCCTCTCGAGCACGGGGATCGTCCGCTGCCGGTCGATGATCACGAAGAGCACGCCCAGCAGGACGAAGAAGGTCAGGATGCCGTCGAGCAGGGCGATGCGGCTCATCACGATGCTCAGACCGTCGATCGCGAGCAGCGTCCCCGCCACGCTCGCGACGACGACGGAGCCGCTGAGGCGGCGGGCGATCAGGTAGACCAGCAGCACCGATGCGGTGCCGAGCACCGCGGTGGCGAGGCGCCATCCCGCGCTGTTGTCGGGTCCGCCGATCGCCATGCCGAGCGCGATGAGCCACTTGCCGAGCGGGGGGTGCACGATGAACGCGCCCTGCTCGGACAACGGCAGCTGCTGCAGCGTGACGAACGCATCGTTGGCGTTCTCGCCCCAGGTGCCCTCGTAGCCCAGGGTCCACAGCGACCAGGCGTCTTTGACGTAGTAGGTCTCGTCGAAGGCGAGCTGGTGCGGGTGGGCGACGTTGATCAGGCGCAGGAGCGCGGCGATCGCGGTGATGACGAGCGGCGCGAGCCAGCGGATCGCGCGACCCCAGTCGGGATCCAGCAGCAGACGATCGCGGAGCTGCCCGTAGCGCGTCGACCGCTCGGGGGGAGCGGGGAGCAATGGTTCGGGCGCGGTCACCGGTCCAGCCTAGACAACGTGCCTTCTCGTTCCGCTGCATCGCGCCCGCCTAAGCTGGGCGGGTGATCATCCTCGCCGCCACTCCGATCGGAAATCTCGGCGACGCGTCTCGCCGCCTCGTGGAGGTGCTGGAGAACGCCGAGGTCGTCGTGGCCGAGGACACCCGCACCACGCAGCGACTGCTCAAGGCGCTGGAGATCGACAACAGACCTCGCCTGATCGCCCTGCACGACCACAACGAGAAGCAGAAGGCGGCCGAGCTGGCGGCGCTCGCCGCGGAGACCGACATCGTCGTGATGAGCGATGCCGGGATGCCCACCGTGAGCGATCCGGGATACGGATTGGTCGCCGAGGCCGTTGCCCAGGGCGTGACGGTGACCGCGATCCCCGGGCCGAGCGCGGTGCTGATGGCACTGGCGATCTCGGGCCTGCCCACCGATCGCTTCACGTTCGAGGGCTTCCTGCCGCGCAAGCCGGGGGAGCGGCGTTCGACTCTTCGCGCCCTGGCTGCCGAACCCCGCACCATGGTCTTCTTCGAGTCGCCCGCACGTCTGGCCGGTGCGCTGACGGACATGGGAGCCGCGTTCGGCGACGAGCGGCGCATCGCCGTGTGTCGCGAGCTCACGAAGTTCTACGAGGAAGTACGTCGCGGCACCGCGCCCGAACTCGTCGCGTGGGCGCAGGACGGCGTCAAGGGCGAGATCGTGATCGTGGTCGAAGGGGCCTCCCGCCGAGACGCCTCTCCGGAAGACGCCCTCACCCAGGTGCAGACGCTCGTCGCGGACGGCGTCCGCCTGAAGGACGCCGCCTCCGAGGTCGCCGCCCTCACCGGTCTCTCCTCCCGCGACCTCTACCAGGCGGCTCTCGCCGCTCGCTCCGGAGGAGTGTGACCGTGAGCAAGGCGGCGACCGTGTACGACGTGGCCGATCGGGCCGGCGTCTCGATCGCCACGGTCTCGCGCGTGCTGCGCTCGCCGGATGCCGTGCGTCCGGTCACGCGGGAGCGCGTGCTCGATGCGGTGACCGCTCTCGGGTACGTCCCCAGCGGCAGTGCCCGCGGACTCGCCGAACGCCGCACCGGCGTGCTCGGGCTGTACTTCCCCGGCTTCGACGCCGCGGAGGATGCCCCGCCGCTCGACGCGCTCTCCGCCGCTGAGGAACACGCGCCTCCCTTCGCGATCGTCCGCGATGAGACCGAGTCCGACGGCGGGCACACCTCGATGCTGTTCCTCGACGAGGTGCTGCGCGGCGCCGAGCTCGAAGCATGGAAGCAGGGTTTCGTGCTGATGGTCGGCGTCGGCCGCGATGATCCTGACCGTTCCACGGTGCGGGACATGGCTGGTCGAGTCGACGGCCTCATGGTGCTCGCGAGCAGCGTGCCGGACGACGTTCTGGCGCGACTGGCGCGACGCATCCCCGTGGTGGTGCTCTCCGGCCCGCCACGCGGAGATCACTACGACCATGTGACGGTGAGCAACGCCGAGGCCATGGCGGAGCTGACCCGGCACGTGCTCGGGCAGGTGGGAGACGGGCGGCTCGCCTTCCTCGCGGGACCGGCGGACTCTCCCGACGGTCTGCAGCGCTGGGACGGCTTCGCCGCCGCGGTGGCGGGGGCGGGGCGGAGCCTCGACGACGTGACGGTGCTGCGCGGCGACTTCACACGGGCGTCTGGTCGGAGGGCGGCCGAGGAGCTTCTCGCCACGGGGACGCCGGCCGCGCTGATCTCGGCGAACGATCAGATGGCGCTCGGAGCGCTCGACGTGTTCCGCGGAGCGGACGTCCACGTACCGGACGACATGCTCGTGACGGGCTTCGACGGCATCGAGGCCGCTGCCCTGTCGCAGCCCCCGCTGACCACGATCCGTCAGCCGATGATCGACCTCGGACGCGCGGCCGTGCAGGTGCTGGCCCGCCGCCTCGAGCACGCCGAGGCGGAGCCCGTGGTGGCACGTCTGCCGCTGCAGATCCTGCTCCGCGAGAGCTCGCAGCGCCCCGTCTGACCGGCCGGAAACGCTCGCCGCGCCGGTGTCAAGGGGTTGCGATCTCAAAATGTATGCGCTTACAATCTGGAAGGCGGCGTCGGTCGCCGGTCATGACAGAGACGACATGAGGTGGCAGATGTCAGAGGGCACAACGCCGAGAGGGCGCGTGATGCAGCGCTGGCGCAGAGCGGCGATCGTGGGCCTCGCGGCCGTGGCGGTCGCACTCAGCGGCTGCAGCATCCAGATCACATCCCAACCCGATCCCTCGATCGGTGCCGACACGATGCTGATCAATGCCGACAAGGGCAACCCGTTCTTCACGAAGAACTTCAACCCGTATCTCACCAACACGCGCACCGCGTCCCGGTGGATCTACGAGCCGCTCATCCTGATCAACCCGCTCGACGGCACGCAGAACCCCTGGCTCGCGTCCGAATGGACGCAGCCCGACGCCCGCACCATCGTCATGACGATCCGCGATGGCGTCACCTGGAGCGATGGGGAAGACCTGACGCCCGAAGACGTGGCGTTCACCTTCCAGCTGCTCAAGGACAACCCGTCCCTCGACATCAAGGGTGCGTGGCAGCACCTCGACAGTGTCGACACCTCGGGCGACGATGTGGTGCTGCACCTCAAGACCGAAGACGCCCCCTCGCTGTCGATCCTGGGCCAGACCATGATCGTCCCCGAGCACCTCTGGGCCGACGTGAAGGATCCGGGCACATACCGCAACGAGAACCCGGTCGGCACCGGTCCCTTCGTGCTCGGCAACTACAACGACCAGCAGTACTCGATGGACAAGAACCCCGACTACTGGCAGGCCGACTCGATCGAGATCGAGCACATCATCCTCCCCGCCACGAACTCCCAGCTCGACACCGTCACCCGCGGCTATGACTGGGCCTACTCCTTCATCTCCGACGTCGAGGGCACCTGGGGCGCGGCGAGCGAGCACAACAACTGGTGGTTCCCGCCGGGTGGCGTGATCGCGCTCATGCCGAACCTGGAGGTGGCTCCCTTCGACGACGTGAACGTGCGCCGGGGCATCGCTCTCTCGCTCGACCGCGACGAGATCGCCGAGACGGCATCGGAGGGCTACATGAAGCCGGCCGGTCAGACCGGACTCATCCTGCCCAACCAGCAGCAGTACCTCGACCCGAGCATCCCCGACCAGGGCATGATCACGCAGGACAGGGACGCAGCGCTCGCCGCCTTCGCCGAGGCGGGGTACACACTCGACGGCGACCGGCTCATCGGGGCCGACGGCCAGCAGCTCGAGTTCGCCCTGACCACCGCGAACGGCTACTCCGACTGGACGCGCGCGGCGCAGACCGTGCAGAGCCAGCTCGCCGCGGTCGGCGTGAAGGTCACCCTCAAGCTCCCGCAGCCCGCGGGCTATCAGAGCGCGATCAGCAACGGCGACTTCGAGATGGCCATCGGCGGCATGGGGAACGGCGACATCTACCAGGCGTACAACAACCTGCTCTCCAGCGAGTTCTATGTGCCGTCCGGCGAGGCCACGGCGAACAACTTCGAGCGCTACAAGTCACCCGAGGTCGATGAGCTGCTGGCCGAGTACCGCGAGACCGTCGACACCGCTCGCCAGACCGAGATCGTCAAGGAGCTGCAGCGCATCGTCTACGACGAGATGCCCGTGATCGGCCTCTACTACGGCGGCATCTGGGGCCTGTTCAGCGATGCCAAGTTCACCGGCTGGCCGAGTGAGGAAGACCCGTACATGATCCCGCAGAACTACGACTCCGCGCCGCTGGGTATCTTCACCCGGCTGGAGCGAGTGCAGGAGGACGACAAGTGAAGTACGTGCTCCAGAAGTTCGGCCTGTTCGTGCTCACCCTGTGGGCCGCGGTCACCCTGAACTTCTTCCTGCCGCGAATGATGCCGGGCTCCCCGGCGGATGCCGCCATCGCCAAGCTGTCCCAGAACGGGCCGGTGTCGGATGCGACGCGTGCCGCCATCGAGGCACAGCTGGGTGTTCCGACCGGGTCGCTGTGGGATCAGTACATCGCCTACCTCGGTCAGGTCGTGCGGCTCGACTTCGGCGTTTCGTACACGTTCTACCCGCAGTCGGTGTCGAGCATGGTCTCCACGGCCTTCCCCTACACGATCGGGCTGGTCGGCATCGTCACCGTGCTCGCGTTCGTGATCGGCACGCTCATCGGAGTGATGGCCGCCTGGCGCCGAGGGACGTGGCTCGATTCGCTGCCCACGCTGACCGGATCGTTCCTGAGCACGTTCCCCTATTTCTGGACGGCGCTGCTGCTGCTCTTCTTCTTCGGGTACGTGCTGCACTGGTTCCCGACGACCGGCGCCTACTCCGCGACGACGACCCCTGGCTTCACGTGGGAGTTCCTCGGTGATCTGATCAGTCATGCGTTCCTTCCGGCGCTGACGATCCTGCTCACCTCGCTGGGCGGCTGGATCATCGGGATGCGCAACGCCATGATCAACACCCTCGGCGAGGACTACATCACCTTCGGTGAGGCGAACGGTCTGCGGGGGCACACGATCGCCCTCCGGTACGCGGCCCGCAACGCGATCCTGCCGAATCTCACGGGCTTCGGGCTCACGCTCGGCGGCGTGGTGGGCGGATCGATCCTCGTCGAGCAGGTCTTCGGCTATCCCGGCATCGGATACCTGCTGTTCAACGCCGTGATCGGGCAGGACTACCCGCTCATGCAGGCGCTCTTCCTGATGATCACCGTGAGCGTGCTCATCGCCAACTTCCTCGTAGACATCCTCTACGGGGTTCTCGACCCGAGGACTCGCCGATGACCTCCACCATGAACGTCAAGATCCCCGCCGAGCGCATCGCCGCGCCCAGCCCGTGGCGCGCCTTCGGACGCATGGTCGCCACGCTCTGGAGCAACGGCAAGGCGCGGCTCGGGCTGTGCATCCTCGCCTTCTTCGTGCTGGTGGCGGTGTTCGCCCCTCTCCTGGCCCCGTACGGCGCGAAGGACAACGGCTTCGAGCGCAACGCCGATGCGTCGTGGGCGCACTGGCTCGGCACGACCGCTGCCGGGGAGGACGTGCTCAGCCAGCTCATCTACGGCGCACAGGTCAGCCTCCTGGTCGGCTTCGCCGCCGGAATCCTGTCCACGATCGTGGCCGTGCTCATCGGCCTCAGCTGGGGGTACATGCGAGGGTTCCTCGGCGAGGTGATCGGCTTCATCGTCAACCTCTTCCTCGTGATCCCCGGCCTGCCGCTCATGATCGTGATCGCCGCCTACCTGCAGAACGGCGGCATCCTGATGATCATCGCGGTGATCGTCGTGACCGGTTGGGCGTGGGGTGCGCGTGTGCTCCGCAGCCAGACGCAGTCGCTGCGGGGGAACGATTTCGTCACCTCGGCGCAGTTCTCGGGCGACAGCAGGACGCGCATCGTGTTCCGCGAGATCCTGCCGAACATGACCTCGATCATCGCGGGCACCCTCTTCGGTGCGGCGACTGCGGCGATCCTGGCGGAGGCGGGGCTGGAGTTCCTCGGCCTCGGCGACTCCAGCATCGTCAGCTGGGGCACCATGCTCTACTGGGCGCAGAACTCCAACTCGCTGCTCACCGGACAGTGGCTGCTGCTGTTCGCCCCCGGTCTGTGCATCGCCCTGCTGGCGCTCAGTCTGACACTGATCAACTTCGGCGTGGACGGCATCTCCAATCCGCGCCTGCGAGAGGGGAAGGGGCGATGACCGCCATGACGGAGAACATCGACATGCGCGAGAACGACATCCTGCTGGACGTGCAGAACCTCTCGGTGGAGTACGCCTCGCCGGGGACGACGCCGGTCACCGCGGTCGAGGACGTCTCGTTCTCCCTCCGCCGTGGGGAGTTCGTCGGACTGGTCGGCGAATCCGGCTCAGGGAAGTCCACGCTCGGCTTCGTCCTCACGCGACTGCAGAAGCCGCCGGCGCGGATCAGCGCAGGACG
The DNA here is from genome assembly GCF_001557335.1 of Microbacterium sp. CCH5-D1. Taxonomy (NCBI): domain Bacteria; kingdom Bacillati; phylum Actinomycetota; class Actinomycetes; order Micrococcales; family Microbacteriaceae; genus Microbacterium; species Microbacterium sp. CCH5-D1. The sequence goes on along the minus strand of NZ_LSJW01000007.1, from coordinate 26,209 downwards.
CATCCTGTTCGGAGGACGTGACATCCGGGAGCTCGACGCCGAGGAGCTGCGCCGTCAGCGTCAGGGCGGGTTCGCGATGGTGCTGCAGTCGGGCATGAACGCGCTCAACCCTGTGCGCACGATCGGCAACCACTTCCGCGACATCTTCGCTGCGCACGGCCACGTGCCGAAGGACGCGCGCGAGGCGAGGGCTCAGGAGCTCGTGGGCAAGGTGGGCCTCGATCCCTCGGTGCTCGCACGCTTCCCCGGCGAGCTCTCCGGCGGCATGCGCCAGCGCGCCTCGATCGCCCTCGCCCTGTCGCTCGAACCGCAGCTGATGGTGTTCGACGAGCCCACCACCGCGCTCGACGTGCTGGTGCAGCATGCCGTGATGGACACGATCAAGGACCTGCAGCGGGCCGAGCGCTTCACCGCGATCCTGATCAGCCACGACCTCGGCATCGTGCTGGAGGCGACGGACCGGGTGATGGTGATGCACGAGGGACACATCGTCGAGGACGCCAGGAGCATCGACATCCTGGAACGCCCGAAGGACGAGTACACGCGGATGCTGCTGAGCCACTACGCCGACCCCCGGGCCGAGAAGATCGAGATCCCCGGATTCCTCGACGCGGGCACCCGGCGTCGTGAGGGACGTTCGCGCACCGACGTCACCGAGACCCTGCCGACCGTGTCGTCGCGCGACACCCGTCGGGCGGATGCGGCGATCGTGGTCGAGGGCGTCTCGAAGCACTACCCGGCACCGCGTCGCGGACAGAGCGCCGTCACCGCGGTCGACGACGTGTCGTTCCGGCTGGAACCGGGGGAGTCCCTCGCCCTGGTCGGCGCATCGGGTTCGGGCAAGTCGACCATCGCCAAGATGCTCACCGGCGTCGAGAAGCCCACCTCCGGCACCGTCCGCTTCGGGGACACCGACGTGGCGACGCTCAAGCGCCGCGGTCTGCGCGATCTGCGCAAGGACGTGCAGATGGTGTTCCAGGATCCGTACGCGGCGCTCAACCCGCTGCACACGGTCGAGTACGCCCTGACCCGGCCGGTCGTGAACTACACGAAGCTGCGCGGTCCGGAGGCCAGAGCCCGGGTGTTCGAGCTGCTCGAGACCGTCGGCCTGACGCCCGTCGAGCAGTTCGCGGCCAAGCTGCCGCACCAGCTCTCCGGAGGACAGCGACAGCGCGTGGTGATCGCCAGAGCGCTCGCGAGCGACCCGCAGGTGCTGATCGCCGACGAACCGGTCTCGATGCTCGACGTATCGCTCCGCGCCGGAGTGCTGGCGCTGCTGGAGGACCTGCGCGAGCGGTGGGGCATCAGCATGCTCTACATCACGCACGACCTGCTGAGCGCGCGTCTCGTCACCGAGAACATCCTCGTGCTCAACAGCGGCCGAGTGGTCGAACGCGGTGAGACCTCGCAGGTGCTGCAGCATCCGGAGGACCCGTACACGGTCGAACTGCTCGACGCCGTGCCGAACCCCGCCCGCGCCCGCTGACGCGCGGACGACGCCTGCAAGAAAGAGAGAGGAGCGCATCCGTGCTCACATTCCCCGACGGCTTCCTCTGGGGTGCCGCGACAGCGGCCCACCAGGTGGAGGGCAACAACACCACGAGCAACTGGTGGGCGATGGAGCATGCTCCCGACTCGCCCATGGTGGAGCCCTCCGGTGACGCTGCCGACCACTTCCACCGCTACCCGGAGGACATGCGGCTGCTCGCCGAGGCGGGGCTGAACTCCTATCGCTTCTCGGTCGAGTGGGCGCGGATCGAGCCGGAGCGCGGGTTCATCTCGCGGGCGATGCTCGACCACTACCGCCGCATGATCGACACGGCGCGTGAGAACGGACTGGACCCCACCGTCACGCTCATGCACTTCACGGTGCCGCAGTGGTTCCAGAAGGACGGCTTCTGGCGCGCGGACGACGCGGTGGATCTGTTCTCCCGCTACGTCGAGACCGTGCTGCCGATCCTCGACGGCGTCGACTACGTGTGCACGATCAACGAGCCGAACATCGCCGCGATGCTGGCCGGGGGAGAGGACGCCGCGAACCTCGTCGCCTACGGCCTCCCGAACCCTGACCTCGCCGTGGCCGACACCCTGCTGGACGCGCACCACCGCGCGTCCGAGATCCTGCACTCGGTGCCGGGAGTCAAAGCCGGATGGACGATCGCCACACAGGCGTTCCACTCCACAGGTGAGCCCGGAGCCGACGAGATGCTCGCCACGTACGGCGATCCGCGCGACCACTGGTACCTGGAGCAGTCGGCCGGAGACGACTTCGTCGGCGTGCAGGCATACACCCGCACCTTCATCGGCCCGGAAGGTCCGCGTCCGGTGTCGGACGACGTCGAGACGACGCTCACAGGCTGGGAGTTCTTCCCCGATGCGCTCGAACTGGGCGTGCGCAGCGCGTGGGAGCGCAGCGGTGGGGTACCGATCCTCGTGACGGAGAACGGCATCGCGACCGCCGACGACACCCGACGCGTCGCCTACACGCAGGGAGCGCTGGAAGGCCTGCACCGCGCGATCGCCGACGGCATCGACGTGCGCGCCTACCAGCACTGGAGCGCGCTGGACAACTACGAGTGGGCCAGCGGCTTCCGGCCCACGTTCGGGCTGATCGGCTTCGACCACGAGACCTTCGAGCGCTCGCCGAAGCCGTCGCTGGCCTGGCTCGGAGAAGTCGCCCGCCGCAACGGTCTCTGAGAGCGCACAGCTGACCCCGCCACGGATGCGCCCCCGGCATCCGCGGCGGGGTTACCCTCGGGTCATGACGAACGCGAAGCACGCGACACGGGGCGAAGAGACACGGTCAGACACCCTCCGGTCGGCCGCGGCAGGCTTGAGCGCGTCGTTCCTCGCCGTCGGGCTGGCAGAGCTCGTCGCCGCTGTGGTCGAGCCGAGTGCGAGCCCGTTCGCGGTGATCGGGAGCGGACTCATCGACCTCGCACCGAGCTGGGCGAAGGACACCGCGATCGCGCTGTTCGGCACCGGCGACAAGGTGGCGCTGATCGTGGGCATCGCCCTGGTGCTCGTGGTCGTCGCCGCCCTCGCCGGCATCCTGGAGCGGCGACGGTCCGGTATCGGAGCGGTCATCCTCGGCGCACTCGGTGTGCTCTCGGTCGTGGCCGCGATGATCCGTCCGGGCGCTGGACCGTTCGCCTGGCTCCCGGGTCTCGTCGCCGGACTCGTCGCGGTGATAGTGCTGCGTCTCCTCGTCGCTCGACTGCGTCCGGTCGCGGGCCTTGCGCCCGACGGTGAAGACCGCAGGCGGTTCCTGGTGTGGACCGCCGGAGTCGCCGCAGCGGGTGCCGTCGCCCTCATCGTCGGTAATGTCGCGCGCGGAGCGAGCCGATCGATCGAGGCGGTCCGCGACGCCCTGCGGCTGCCGAAGGCAGCCAGGACGGCGGCCGCGGTCCCTGCCGGCGCGGAGCTCGACATCCCCGGTCTCGCCACGGTCGTGACCCCGAACGCGGAGTTCTACCGCATCGACACGGCACTGATCGTCCCTCAGGTCGACCCCGCCGACTGGTCGCTGCGCATCCACGGCATGGTCGATCGCGAGGTGCGCATCACCTGGGACGAACTGCTCGCCATGCCGCTGCAGGAGGCGGACGTGACGCTCGCCTGCGTGTCGAACGAGGTGGGCGGATCGCTCATCGGCAACGCGCGCTGGCTGGGGCTGCCGATCCGCGAGCTGCTCGCGCGTGCGGGCGTCGACGCGGAAGCGGACATGGTGCTCTCCACCTCGGCAGACGGCTTCACGGCGTCGACGCCGCTCGAGGCGCTCACCGACGATCGGGACGCTCTGCTCGCGATCGGCATGAACGGCGAGCCGCTGCCGATCGAACACGGCTTCCCGGTGCGGATGGTGGTGCCGGGGCTGTACGGCTACGTGTCGGCCACGAAGTGGGTCACGCAGCTGGAGGTCACGAGGTTCGACCGCGCCACGGCGTACTGGACGAGCCGCGGCTGGTCCGACCGCGGGCCCATCAAGCTGCAGTCGCGCATCGACGTCCCGCGCCGCGGACAGTCGATCCCGGCCGGGGACGCGGTGATCGCGGGAATGGCGTGGCAGCAGCATGTCGGGGTCGCCGGGGTGGAGGTGCGCATCGACGAAGGGCCATGGCGCAGGGCGGATCTCGCCACCGCGATCTCCGCCGACACGTGGGTGCAGTGGAGCCTCGACTGGACCGCCGAGAGCGGTTCGCACACCATCGAATGCCGGGCGCTGAGCGCCGACGGCGAGACGCAGACCTCGGATCCGGCCGCCCCCGCACCCGACGGTGCGCAGGGATGGCACCGCATCGACGTCTCCGTCGCCTGAGCGCGAAACCACCTCTCGTGCGGCACCTAGAATTGCTCCATGCCCGCAGGCGATTCCTTCTACATCACCACGCCCATCTACTACCCCTCCGACGTGCCGCACATCGGTCACGGGTACACGTCGGTGGCCGTCGACACCCTCGCGCGGTGGCACCGCCAGGCGGGCGATGACACCTGGATGCTGACGGGTACCGACGAGCACGGTCAGAAGATGCTGCGCGCCGCCGCGGCGAACGGGGTCACTCCGCAAGAGTGGGTCGACAAGCTCGTCAGCGAGAGCTGGTTCCCGCTGTTGGAGACCCTCGACGTCGCGAACGACGACTTCATCCGCACCACGCAGGAGCGGCATGAGACGAACGTGCAGACGTTCTTCCAGCGCCTGTACGACCGCGGCTACATCTACGCGGGCGAGTACGAGGCGCTCTACTGTGTGGGCTGCGAGGAGTTCAAGCCGGAGTCGGAGATCGTCGACGGCACCGGACCCTTCGAGGGCCTGAAGGTCTGCGCCATCCACTCGAAGCCGCTGGAGCTGCTGCAGGAGAAGAACTACTTCTTCAAGCTCAGCGAGTTCCAGGACCGGCTGCTCGAGCTGTACAAGACCCAGCCCGACTTCGTGCGCCCCGACTCGGCGCGCAACGAGGTCGTGTCGTTCGTGAGCCAGGGACTCAAGGACCTGTCGATCTCCCGCTCGACCTTCGACTGGGGAATCCCGCTGCCGTGGGACGAGTCGCACGTCATCTACGTGTGGGTCGACGCGCTGCTCAACTACGCCACGGCCGTCGGGTACGGCTCCGACGAGGAGACCTTCGCGCGCCGCTGGCCGGCGTACCACGTGGTCGGCAAGGACATCCTGCGCTTCCACGCCGTGATCTGGCCCGCGCTGCTGATGGCGGCGGGACTCGACGTGCCGAAGGGCGTCTTCGCGCACGGCTGGCTGCTGGTCGGCGGCGAGAAGATGTCGAAGTCGAAGCTCACTGGCATCGCGCCGACCGAGATCACCGATGTCTTCGGCTCCGACGCGTACCGCTTCTACTTCCTCTCCGCGATCGCCTTCGGCCAGGACGGCTCGTTCTCGTGGGAGGACCTGTCCGCTCGCTACCAGGCCGAGCTCGCGAACGGCTTCGGCAACCTCGCCTCGCGCACGACCGCGATGATCGAGAAGTACTTCGAGGGTGTCGTGCCGCCGGCGGCCGAGTACACCGAGAAGGACCTCGCGATCCAGAAGATCGTGGCGGATGCCGCGTCGAACGCGGATGCGGCCATCGCGAACTTCCGCATCGACGAGGCGATCTCGGCGATCTGGACCATCGTGGACGCGCTCAACGGGTACATCACCGCGAACGAGCCGTGGGCGCTGGCCAAGCAGGCGAACAGCGGCGACGAAGAACAGCGCGAGCGTCTCGCCACCGTGCTCTACACCTGTGCCGAGGGGCTGCGTGCGCTCGCCGTGCTGCTCTCGCCGGTGATGCCGCAGTCGACGGAGAAGCTGTGGATCGCCCTCGGCGCCGCCGAGACCCTGGGCCGTCTGCAGGACCAGCCGATCCGCGAGGCCGGAGCCTGGGGCGTGCTGCGCCCCGGCACCAGCGTCAACGGCCTGGCGCCGCTGTTCCCGCGGGTGGAGTCCGCGGCCTGAGCGATGTCGGGTACGTATGTGCAGCGCCGTGACGGTGACGGACGCAAGGATCTGAGGTATCCCGCCGCGCCCGAGCCGCTGGCCGTTCCGGTGTACGACAACCACGCGCACCTGGAGATCGTCGACGGCGACGAGCCGCTGAGCCTCACCGAGCAGCTCGACCGCGCGGCGGCCGTTGGCATCGCCGGCGTCGTGCAGGCCTCGGGCGACATCGAGTCGTCCCGGTGGGCGGTCGAGGCCGCGGAGTCGGATCCCCGCGTCCTGGCCGCCGTCGCCATCCACCCGAACGATGCCCCGACGTACGCGGAAGAGGGCCTGCGGGGTGGCGTGGGCCTGGACGAGGCCATCGAGGTGATCGACGAGCTCGCCGCGCACCCCCGCACCAGGGCGATCGGCGAGACGGGGCTCGACTTCTTCCGCACAGAGCCCGAGCGCCGCGCGCCGCAGTTCGCCTCGTTCGAGGCGCACATCGCGCTCGCGAAGAAGCACGGCATCGCGATGCAGATCCACGACCGCGACGCGCATGAGGCCGTGCTCGAGACGCTCTCCCGTGTCGGCGCCCCGGAACGCACGGTGTTCCACTGCTTCTCGGGCGACGACGCGATGGCCCGCCTCTGCGCGGACGCCGGTTACCACCTGTCGTTCGCCGGCAACGTGACGTTCAAGAACGCGCAGAACCTGCGGGATGCGCTGAAGGTGACGCCGCTCGATCGCATCCTCGTCGAGACGGATGCCCCGTTCCTCACTCCCGTGCCGCTGCGGGGCCGCCCGAACGCGCCTTACCTCGTGCCGATCACCGTGCGTTTCATGGCCGCCGAGCTCGACATCGAGGTCGACGAGCTGTGCGCCCAGCTGGCCGAGAACACCCTGCGGGTCTACGGCTCGTTCGCCGACTGAGTTTCGGGTTCCACGTCTTCGGGCGCGGTCTCGGCGACGGGCTTCGCGCTCACGATCTGCGAGATCGGCTTCCACACCAGCAGCAGGGTGAGGGCCGCCCCGACGAAGGCGAACCACCAGGGCGCGGTGAGTCCCCACACCTGGGCGATCACGCCGCCGAGCGCCTGCCCGACGACCATGCCGCCGAACACCCCGACCATGTTCACGGAGGCCACCCGGCCCTGCAGCTCGGCGGGCACCAGACGCTGTCGCACGGTCGTGGAGATCGTGCCCCAGACGAACGCGTACGCCCCGAAGAAGAACATGATGATCAGCGCGACCCATCCGACGGTGGTGAGGGCGAACGCCAGGTGCATGAGCACCTCGAGCGACAGCACGACACGCATCAGGGTGGCGAAGGAGACGTGTCGCTCCAACCAGCCGAAGCTGAGCGTCGCGAGGATGCCACCGGCCGCCGACGCGGTCGTGAGGGCGCCGTAGCCCACCGCGCCCATCTGCAGGTGCTCCGTCGCGTAGAGCACGAGCACGCCCCAGGGCGCCGCCCAGGTGATGTTGAACACCAGGATGATGAGCACCAGCATGCGCACGGGCGGGTTGCGCCACAGCCAGCGGAGCCCCTCGGCGATGTCGGTGTGCACCGGCGTGTGCTCGTCGGTCGCGCGCGGCGGCACCGGGGTGCGAGCCATACGGGAGATGAGCACGACCGCGAGGCTGACGCACACGACTTCGAGCAGGAACGGCCAGGCGGTGCCGGCGGCGAACAGGAAGGCGCCCAGCGGCGGACCGGCGAACTGGTTCGCCACCAGGTATCCGGCCTGCAGGCGTGCATTGCCGATGCCGAGGTCGGCGGGCTTCACCAGCATCGGCAGCAGCGTGCTGCCCGCCGTGTCGACGAAGACCTCGGCGGTGCCGTAGAGGAAGGCCACAGCGAGCACGATCCAGATGTTCGCGACGCCGGTGATCAGGAAGACGCACAGTGCGAGGAGCACGACAGCCCTGGCGGCGTTCGCGAACATGACCAGGCGGCGTCGGTCGAAGCGGTCGGCGATCGCTCCCGCATGCAGGCCGAACAGGAGCCAGGGGAGGAACTGCAGGATCGCGCCGGCCGCCACCAGGATCGGCGACGAGGTCATCGATGCGATCAGCAGGGGAGCGGCCGCGAGCGCGACGCCGTCACCGACGTTGCTCGTCCACGACGACGCGAGCAACCATCGGAAATCGCGGCCCATGCGACGGGGCGCGACGAGTTCTCCGAGGGAAGGCACCAGAGAAGACTACTGAGGAGGGGGGACATCGGAGTGTGGGGGAGAATGGGGGGATGACCGTCACCCTGCTCGGCGCCTCCGAGATCCGCCGCCTCGCCGCCGAGCTCGACGTCACCCCGACGAAGAAGCTCGGCCAGAACTTCGTCACCGATGCGAACACCGTGCGCAAGATCGTGCAGGCCGCCCGTGTGCAGCCGCACGAGCGCGTGGTCGAGGTCGGTCCGGGTCTCGGCTCCCTGACGCTGGCGATCCTCGAGACCGGCGCCTCCGTCACGGCCGTCGAGATCGACCACCGACTCGCGGCCCGGCTCGCGCAGACGGCCGCCGAGCACGGTGTCGAGGCCGACCGCCTCACGGTCGTCGATGCGGATGCGCTGCGCATCACCGAGCTCCCCGGCGAGCCCACCGTGCTGGTCGCCAACCTCCCCTACAACGTCTCGGTGCCGGTGCTGCTGCACTTCCTCGAGAACTTCGCGTATCTCCAGCGCGGCGTGGTGATGGTCCAGGCCGAGGTCGCCGAACGGCTGGCCTCGAAGCCGGGCTCGAAGATCTACGGCTCGCCCAGCGTCAAGGCCGCCTGGTACGGCGAGTGGAAGCTCTCCGGAAACGTCTCCCGCCAGGTGTTCTGGCCGGTGCCGAACGTCGACAGCCTGCTCGTCGGCTTCGACCGGTCCGAGGGTGAGCGCGGCACGGAGGAGGAGCGCCGTCGCACGTTCCAGATCGTCGATGCGGCCTTCAACCAGCGCCGCAAGATGCTGCGTCAGGCACTGTCCGGGATCTTCGGCAGCTCGGCTGCCGCCTCGGAGGTGCTGACCGCCGCCGGTGTCGCACCAACGGCTCGGGGCGAGGACCTCACGGTTGAGGACTACCAGCGCATCGCGCAGCACGCTCCCGCGCTGGACGTGCTCTCCGACGATGTCGCTTCCACCCAGTAATCTGGCACCGTGACCGACTCCCCCCGCTTCCGTCCCGATGTCCCCGAGCTGCACCGTCCGTATGCCGCGGACGAGAGCCGCTACCAGCAGTTCGCCTACCGTCAGGTCGGCACGTCCGGCCTGTACCTGCCCCCGATCTCGCTCGGGCTGTGGTGGAACTTCGGCGACAACATCCCGCTCGACAACCAGCGCGCACTGCTGCGCCACGCGTTCGACCGCGGCATCACCCACTTCGACCTGGCGAACAACTACGGCCCGCCCTACGGCTCCGCCGAGAAGAACTTCGGCCGCATCTTCGCCGAAGACCTCCGCCCCTACCGCGACGAGCTGATCATCTCGTCGAAGGCCGGCTGGGACATGTGGCCCGGCCCGTACGGCGACTTCGCGAGCCGCAAGTACATCCTCGCGAGCGCCGAGCAGTCGCTGACGCGGATGGGCCTCGACTACGTCGACATCTTCTACTCCCACCGTGTCGACCCGGTCACCCCGATCGCCGAGACGGTCGGCGCGCTCGACACGCTCGTGCGCCAGGGCAAGGCCCTATACGTCGGTATCTCCTCCTACAGTGCGGAGCGTACGGCCGAGGCCGTGGCCGTCGCCAAGGAGCTCGGCACCCCGCTCGTCATCCACCAGCCCGCGTACTCGATCCTGAACCGCTGGGTCGAAGACGGACTGACCGACACCCTGGAGCAGTCGGGCCTCGGCGCGATCGCGTTCACCCCGCTGGCTCAGGGCCTGCTCACCGACAAGTACCTCGGAGACGGCACGGCCGAGCGTGCGCAGAAGCGCGGCTCGCTGCCGGAGGGCCGGCTCACGGACGAGGCCGTGCAGACCCTGCGTTCGCTGAACGAGGTCGCTCAGGGGCGCGGCCAGTCGCTCGCGCAGCTCGCACTGCAGTGGACCTTGCGCAGCCCCGTCGTCGCCTCGGCGCTGATCGGCGCCTCGCGTCCTAAGCAGCTGGATGAGAACATCGCGGCCGTGAACGGTCCCGACTTCACGACCGAGGAGCTCGCCCGCATCGACGAGCTCGCCGGCGCCATCGACGTCAACCTGTGGGCGAAGTCCTCGGAGCTGTGACCCGATCATGAGCCATGCCGCGTTCGCCGATTCCGTGCACGTGCGCGCCCCGGGGAAGATCAACGTCTTCCTCGGGGTCGGCGGCCGGCACGACGACGGCTATCACGCGCTGGCGACGGTCTTCCAGGCGGTCTCGCTCTACGAAGACGTGATCGCGCGCCCCGCCGACGACTTCTCGGTGACGGTCTCCGGAGTGGAGGACATCGAGTCCGTGCCGCTGGACGACCGCAACCTCGCGATGCGCGCGGCCAAGCTGCTCGCCGTCGCGGTGGATCATCCGGGCGGGGTGGCGCTCGAGATCCGCAAGAGCGTGCCCGTCGCCGGCGGCATGGGGGGAGGGTCGGCGGACGCGGCAGCCGCCCTCGTGGCGTGCGATGCGCTGTGGGGCACCGGGCTGTCGCAGGCCCGACTGCACGACCTGGCCGCGCGTCTGGGTGCCGACGTGCCGTTCGCGCTGCACGGGGGAACGGCTGTGGGCACGGGGCGGGGAGACCAGCTCAACCCGGCACTCGCCCGCGGACGCTTCGACTGGATCCTGGTGCCCAGCGAGCAGGGGCTGTCGACGCCCGTGGTGTACGAGCGCCTCGACCTGCTGCGCGAGGACGAGGGCGCCCTGGCCGACGACCCGCAGCTGTCGCTGGACGTGCCCATCCCCGTGCTGCAGGCGCTGCGTTCGGGGGACCCGGCCCAGCTCGCCGACACCCTGTTCAACGATCTGCAGGCCGCGGCGCTGTACGAACGGCCCGACCTCGCCGAGACGATCAGCCTCGGGGTCGCCGCCGGTGCGCTGCAGGGCATCGTGTCGGGCTCGGGGCCCACGATCGCGCTGCTCTGCCCCGACCCTGAGACGGCGCAGGACGTGCAGTCGTCCCTGCGGGAGAACGGGCTCGACCCGCTGCACGTGCACGGCCCCGTGCCGGGTGCCCGCATCATCGGCTGAGGATCGCGTGCCGGCTCAGTCGGCTTGCAGGAGCGCGCTCACCCGATAGGGGATCACTTCGCGCAGGAACAGGCTCGTCGACGTGCGGAGAATGCCGGGGCACAGCCGGACGACCTCGGCGACGCGGTAGAGGTCGTCGGGGTCCTTCGCGACGACACGCAGCAGCAGGTCGGTGTCGCCGGCGGGAGCGAAGCACTCCAGCACCTCGGGGACGCGACTGAGCGCATCGATCGCGTCCGTGATCTGATGCTGATCGAGTTCGACCAGGATCGAGGCCGCGACACCGCGCCCGAGGGCCTGCGGCAGCACTCGCGAGCTGTGCGCACGCAGGTATCCTCCGGATTCGAGGCGATCCAGTCGAGCGTGCACGGTGCCGCGGGCGAGGCCGAGATCCTGGGCGATCAGGGCGACCGGACGGCGGGGGTCACCGTCGAGCACGGTGAGGATCCTGCGGTCGGTCGCGTCGAGGTTGGCCATTTCGATCACCGTCGCCTTCTGTGCGGAGTCACGATTGATCGGATCGTTCAATCAGAAGTCACTCTATGGTCTGAATGATTGCATTGTGGTCAAATGGCTGTCAGATACGCACGATGTCGGCCACGAGCGGACATCACGCGCACCCGAACGACAGGCCACGAGCCTCACGACCAGGGTGCAGAGGGCGACGGGCCACGAGCCTCGACCGGCCCCGTCCCTGCAGCCGCCTCGTTCAGCAAGGGGGCGGGGCGGGCGCACTCTCCGGATGTCAGAGCCGTGTGCGTCTCAGTCGCGGGGGACCAGCAGCCGCAGCTGCACCATGGCCGAGAACCGGGCTTCCGGGTCGGCGAGGTCGAGTCCGCTGATCTCCGACAGGCGACGCAGCCGGTAGCGGAACGTGTTGGGATGCGTGTAGACGCGGGCTGCGGCGACGGCCACATCTCCGAACGCGTCGAGCCAGGCGCGCAAGGTCTCCACCAGGTGCGTCCCCTTCTCCCTGTCCTGCGCCAGCAGCTGCGCGACCGGACCGGTGGGCTGATCGCCCCTGGCGCGGACGAGGTCGGCGAGTTCGACCAGCAGCGCCTCCATCTGCACCGAAGTGAACCGTGCGACCGGTTCGCCGGAAGGCGCCTGACGGACCACGCGCAGAGCGCGGTCGGCATTCGCGCGCGAGGAAGGGATGTCTGCGACCGCCTCCGCCACCGTGCCGACGCCGATGCGGATCTCAGCGGTCGCGCCGAGCCGGCCCAGGAAGTCCGTGGCGACGCGCGCGGCGCGGCTGTCCGCGTCGGGATGCTCCGATCCGGGATCGGCATCGCCCTGCTCTGGGCGGATCCCGACGACGGCGTACACGACATCGCCGATCACGGCCACAGCCGAGCGGAGGTACACGGCCCCCAGGTGCACGGCGAACGCGTCGGCGATCCGCTGCCTCTCCGCGACACCTCGTGCCCCGGCGGAGGGCTCGTCGTCGATGTCCTCCGTGGCGGACACGGCGAGCACGACGCACCGATGATCGCTCAGGCGCAGACGAGCCGTCGCATCCGCAGCCCCCGGCCCTCCCTCCAGGATCGTGGAGAGCAGGTCGGCGCGCAGTCGGCGCTCCACGTCGGCGCCGGCGCGCAGACGCAGCATGTGCAGGGCCACAAGCCCGGCAGAGTCCTTCAGCGCTCGCACGCGGTCGGGCGAGAGCGGTTCCTGCACAGCCGCCCAGATGGATCCGAGGATCTCGTCGCCCGCACGCACGGCCAGCGCCACGCGAGGGAACGACGGCAGACCCTCGGTGTTGGACACCGGTCCGACGTGGATCGGATCCTCGCTGCGGTACAGCTCCTGGAAGACGCCGCGCTCCTCGAGCTGCCGCGCGAACCGTTCGGGAACCTGCCGACCGAGCACCGTCTCGATGCGCGCCGGATCGGCCTCGTGCTGGCGACCCGAGAACGCGACGACCCGCGAGTTGCGGTCCTCGATCGTGACCGGTGCGTTCAGCAGCGTGGCGATCGCGTTGGCGAGGGCGAAGAGGTCGCCGGAGGGCATGCCGCCCAGCGTCGTCGTTCCCTGATCGCCGACGTCACCCTCGGCGATGAGCGAGCGCAGCATGGCAGCCAGTTGCGCCCACGACGCCCCGCGGGTGAGCGCGAGCACCGGGATGCCCGTGGCCTCGGACGCATCGCGCACCGGTTGTTCGGCCCGCACCGGAGCGCGCAGCACGAGGGCGGAGGCGTGCTGGGCAGCAAGGTTCTGCAGGAGTTCGGCGATCTCATCGGGATCGCTCAGCCCGACACCGAGCACGAGTGCCCCGCGCATCGGCATCGTGTCGTCGAGGACGTCGTGGATGACCACGGTCTCGATCTCGGCGTCGTCGTCGGCCGCACCGCTCACCACCTCGAGCAGGGTGTTGCCGAGGTCTTCGATGACCCGGCCGAGGCTGGCGCGGGGCCTGGTCGTCACGGACATGAGCACAGCGCCCAGGCTAGGGGGCGACCACGGGTGGGGGAGCTGTGGGGCACGACGAAATCGTATCGACTCTTGGTCGATCTCGACAGGATCGTCGTGCCCCGCACGGGCCGTCAGCCGGCTCTCAGAAGGTGATCCACTCGGTGCGGACCGTCACGGCGTCCAGCGCATCAGGATCGGGCGTCACGCCAATTCCCGGACCCGTGGGAACGGTGAGAGTGCCGTCCTCGACGACGAACGGCTCGGTGATGTCGCGCGCGTAGTAACGGCCCGAGCCCGAGGTATCGCCGGGGAGGGTGAAACCGGGGAGGGCTGCGAGGGCGACGTTCGCCGCACGCCCGATCCCGGTCTCCAGCATCCCGCCGCACCACACCGGGATGTCGTTCGCCGCGCACACGTCGTGGATGCGTCGTGCCTCCAGGTACCCGCCCACACGGCCAGGCTTGATGTTGACGATCGAGCAGGCGCCGAGGGCGATCGCGTCCGCCGCGGCCCTGGCCGACACGATCGATTCGTCGAGGCACACCGGGGTGGTGATCGCCCGGGCGAGCTGCGCGTGTCCGAGAAGGTCCTCCTCGTCGAGCGGCTGCTCGATCAGGAGCAGGTCGAACGGATCGAGCTTGGCGAGGTGCCGCGCATCACCGCGGTGGTACGCGGTGTTCGCGTCGACCTGCAGCAGCACGTCGTCGCCGAAGCGCTCGCGCACTGCACGCACGGGGTCGATGTCCCAGCCCGGCTCGATCTTCAGCTTGATGCGCACGTAGCCTTCGTCGAGGTAGCCGCCGACGGCGTCGAGCAACTCGGGGACGGAGTCCATGATCCCGACGGACACGCCGCAGTCGACGCGCTCACGCACCGCTCCCAGCTCGCGCGAGAGCGGAACTCCGGCGGCCCGCAGCTCGGCATCGAGGATCGCCAGCTCGACCGCGGCCTTCGACATGCGGTGACCCTTGAACTTCGCCAGGGCCGGGGCGACGCCGCTCGCATCGAGGTCCTCGACCTGCGCGAGCGCCGGCAGCAGGAACCGGGTGATGACGTCGACGCTCGCCTCCACGTACTCGGAGGAGTACAGCGGGTCGTTCATGGCAACGCCTTCGCCCCAGCCCTCCGCCTCGTCGGTGACGGCGCGGACCACCAGGGCCTCGCGCACGGTCTGCACGCCGAACGACGTCCGGAACGGCGACACCAGCGGCATCTCGATCACGCGCAGCTCGAATCCGGTGAGCTTCATCCCTGTTCTCCTCTGTCGATGGTGTAGGCGCCGGAGCGGTCGAACGAGAGCACGCGCCCTCCACCCTCCAGCGATGATCCGAGCGTCTCGCGCAACGCCAGACGCCATGCGGTCGCCCGCGCGGGTTCGGTCAGGCGCAAGGTCTCGATGTCGCGTGGCAGCGCCACCCGTACCAGGCGCGCGTCGGTGCGATGCCGCAGCGGCCCGAGGTCGCCGCCCACGCTGAGCAGCGGCTCGACGGACATCTCCTCGGCGTTGATCTCCTCGGTGTCGATCTCCACGATCTCAGGCACCGGCCCCCCGTGACAGGCGGCGACCACCCTGGGGTCCCGCACGTACCAGGTCACGAGCATCCGATCGGTGTCGTCCGCCCCGTTGAGCGCATCGGCCATGTGTCCGTAGAAGTTGCGGTGATACGACGTCGGGGTCGCGGCGAGCTTCACGAGGTTGAAGTGCGCATTGCGGCTGATGAGGGGATCGAACGTCCAGGAGATCTCGTCCAGACCCTCCTCGAGCGCCCACGCGCGCTGGTGCACCTTGAGGGCGAAACCGACGCTGCGACCGCGCATCCGCGAGGAGACGCCCGCGATGTGGCTGTGCAGCGCACGCTGCTCGGGAGCGGCGAAGAAGCCGAAGCATGCGCCGACGAGCTCGTCGTGCTCGAATGCTCCGCCCACGTAGCTGCCGGCCTTCGACAGCGCCCGCAGCGTCTCGACGTTCACGGGGGAGGCTTCGCCCTGCTTGGTCCAGATGCTCTGGAACAGCTCGGCGACCAGGGTGAAGTCGTCCACATCCTCCAGCAGGCGGATCTCCACCCCCGCTTTCGACGCGGCGGCGTTCGCGGCATCGGCGGCCTCCTCCGGCGACGCGGGGAAGGCCGCGGCGTCCGTCAGGCTCATGCCCGTCCTCCGTTCCGCGCCGGCGTGCGTTCTCTGACGGCGAGGATCAGCTCCTGCAGCAGCACGATACGCTCCGGGATCAGTGCGACGATCACGTGCTCATCGTCGGCATGGGCGCCGCCGCCGACCGCGCCGAGCCCGTCCAGCGTCGGCACCCCGAGCGCGGCGGTGAAGTTGCCGTCGGACGCGCCGCCGACCTCGACGCCGTGGAACGGAGTGAGACCGGCACGCTCGGCGATCTCGAGCGCCAGCGCGAACAGCGGTGCCGAGGATTCGGGCTCGAGTGGCGGACGATTCGCACCGCCGTCGACGCGTACGGAGGCACCGGGGACGGTGGCAGGGATCGCACGGAGGGCGGCATCCACCCTGTCCTGCTCCGCGACCGTGCGCACGCGCACGTCGACGGCGAACTCCGCCTCGGCCGGCACCGTGTTGGTGGTGCTGCCGGCGCGCAGGAGCGTGGGTGTCACGCTGGTCCCCACCGACTGGTCGCCGAGCCGCGCGATCGCGAGCACGAGGTGGGCCGCCTCGACGGCAGCGCCCATGCCACGCTCCGGTTCGAGCCCGGCATGGGCGGCACGCCCCGTGACATGCACACGGTAGAGCGAGACGCCCTTGCGTGCGATCTTCACGGCACCGCCGTCGGCCGAGGCCTCGAGCACGAGCGCCGCAGCGCAGCCGATCGCCTCCTGCTCGATCAGGGCGCGCGAACTCGGAGAACCGAGTTCTTCATCACCCGTGATCAGGATGCTGATGCCGGTGCGATCGGACAGTGCGGCGACGGCATGCAGCGCCATCACGACGCCCGTCTTCATGTCGAAGCATCCGGGTCCGCGGAGCACACCGTCCTCGGCGGTGAACGGCAACCGCCGCAGCGAGCCGAGCGGCCATACCGTGTCGTGGTGGCCGAGGAGCAGCACGACCGGATCGCCGAATCGCCAGCGCAGATGCGTGCGCCCGTCGATGACGATGCGTTCCGGGGCGACCCCCAGCAGCCTCTCACCGAGGGCGGCGACGACGTCGGCGCTGCGGGAGACGGCTTCGAGGTCGTCCGACGGCGACTCGCAGGAGACGAGGGTCTCGATGTCGGCGAGGACCAGGTCGAGGTCCGCGTCCGCCTGCACGCGCATCACGACACCTTCGGCGCTGCGCGCACACCGTGGTGCAGGTAGCGCTCGCCGCTGGGCAGGGAGTAGAAGACCACAGCATGCCACCCCTGCTCGCCCTCCGGTCGCATCACGAACTCGCCGTGACGCACCGGGACCAGCGGGTGCTCCTGCACCGGATCGGGGAGGAGGGCGGCGAGCGGGCCGTTGAGCGTGGTGCGCATGCGCAGGCCCTCGTCGTCGCGGAAGATCTCGGTACGGACCCCTGAGCGGTCGTAGATGCCCTCGAACTCGGAGAAGTCGTCGGCGAACGGCTCCGCAGGCGGGGTGAGGCCCGCCGGCACGTGCACATCCGCGAGCTCGGAGAAGATCTCGTCGAACAGTTCGGCGTACAGGTCGTGCGTGTTGCCGCCGTTGGTGAGCATCGTCACCGCGAGCTGCTCGTCCGGCAGGATGCGCAGGAACGCCGCCTGGCCGATGGTGTTCCCGTCGTGGCCGTAGAGTCGGCGCCCGTCCCAGTCGAACAGGATCCACCCCACGCCCCAGGCATCGCCGAGGGAGTACGGGTCGGGCATGTCGACCTCCCGCTGCTGCATCCGTCGCACGCTCTCCTCCGACAGCACCCGTGTGCCGTCGGCTGCGAGTCCCCCCGTGAGGTGCATGCGGGCGAAGGCGAGCACGTCGGCGGTCGTGGAGTTCACCAGTCCCGCCGGACCCATCGCGCGCGGGAGCATCCAGGCAGGGGCGAGGGTCGGTCCGTCATCACCCACTTCGGTGTGGCCGCTGGCGGCACGGAACATGATGGCCTCTTCGGGGAGCGTGCAGGAGTGCGTGAGACCGAGGGGCGTCATCAACAGGTCGCGCATCGCCTGGTCCCAGCTGGTACCCGTGATCTTCTCGATCACCCGACCGGCCAGCACGAATCCGGAGTTGCAGTACGACATCGTGGCACCGAGCGGGTGGTTCTGCGCGATGCCGTCGAGCAGCGCGACGTACTTCTCCAGGGTGTCGTCTCCGCGGCCGGTATCGGTGAACACGTCGCCGTCGATCCCGCTCGTGTGGTTGAGCAGGTGACGCATCGTCACGGTGCGGGTGACCTCGGGATCCGACGAGGCGAACTCCGGGACGTACTCCACGATCGGGGTGTCGAGGTCGAGCCTGCCCTCGTCGACGAGCTTCATCACCACCGAGGTGGTCCACACCTTGCTCATCGAGCCGATCTGGAACACCGAGTCGTCGGTGGTCTCGATCCCCGTGCGCACGTTGAGTATGCCGTGGTGCGCATACACGGGCTCCTCCCCGAGACGGAGGATGCCGAGGGTCGCCCCGGGAACCTTGTGCGCCTCGGCCAGGGCGCTCAGTCGCTGCTGCCAGTGCCGGGCGTCGAGTCGTGCGCGCACCGGCTTCCCCGCTGGCGGGGCGTACTGCTCCACCCAATCGATCACCCGCTGCGAGAAGTCGGCGCGGTGCGACGGCGGACCGGAGAGCACGAAGAGGTGCGAGCCACCGGGGTAGAGCACGAGACGGGTCGGCACCCCGCGCTCGCGCAGCGCCGTGAACCACTGCTCCGCCTGACCCACCGGGCAGCGGTCGTCGGCTGCGCCGTGCAGGATCAGCGTCGGCGTCTTCACCTGATCGACCCGCGTGAACGGCGACTGCGCGGAGATGCGCTCCTCGTCGCGCCACGGCAGACCGCCGTTCTCCTTGGAGGAGAGGTAGTGGCCGAAGTCCGACGTGCCGCCCATCGAGAACAGGTCGGTGACGACGCCACCGGCGACAGCGGCGGCGAAGCGGTCATCGCGCGAGGTGAGGAAGCACGTCATGAAGCCGCCGTAGCTGTAGCCCGTGACGGCGAGGCGCGCCGGATCCGCGACGCCTTCCGCCACGAGAGCGTCGATCGGCTCCAGGAAGTCGTTCGCGTCGTTGACTCCCCAGCCGCCGGATACCGCCGAGAAGAACGCGTCGCCGTAGCCGTCGCTTCCTCGGGGGTTGACGGTCAGGACCGCCCAGCCGCGTCGCGTGAGCACCTGGTGATAAGGGTGGGCGATGTCCGCTGCCCCGTTCCAGGCGTTGTGCGGCCCGCCGTGGATGTCGAGCAGGAGCGGGAGCGGGCCAACGGCGTCGGGGTCGCGGCGCAGCCAGCCGGTGACGACCGTGCCGTCGGAGATCGTGAATCGGCGCTCCTCCGCGGGCACGAGCTCGAACTCGGGAGTGCCGTAGTCGGTGAGGGTGCGCGCCGTGCCGTCGGAGAGGTCCAGGAGCGAGACATCGCCGAACGACTCCGGTGTGGCGAGCACGATCGCGGCGGACGATCCTGCGACCGACAGCCCCGAGACGTTCGCGGTGCCGTCCACGAGAGGCGCGGCACCGGAGCCGTCCTGCGCGACCCGGTACACGTGCGAGTAGCCGTTGTCGCGAAGGCAGAACACGATGTCGCCGTCCTCCGTGAACTGCGGCATGCCGCCGGGGTAGCCCGGACCACCGGGCATCACGTTGCGGTCGAGGCCGGCGGTGAGGTTCCGCGGGTCTCCGCCGTCGACGGGGAACAGCAGCAGGTCCGCGTTGCCGACCTCGGTGTCGGTGCGCCCGGCCGCGAGCACGTGGCGACCGTCGGGGGTCCAGCCCACCGCCGTCGCCTGCACGTCGGCGGCGCTGACCTGCACCGGGGGGCTGTTCGGGTCGGTGGACGAGCACACGAGCACGGGGATCCGCATCGTCAGGTCCGCATCGTCCTCGACGCTCGCCGAGTAGGCGATGCGGGTGCCGTCCGGCGACCAGAAGGGCTCGGAGGCGTGCGAGCGTCCACGCGTGAGCACGGTGATCTTCCCGGAGGCGACGTCGAGCACGTGCAGCTGCTGCACGAGAGTGCCGAGGGTTCCGGCGCCATCCGCCTTGTATCCGAGACGGTCGGTGCCGGTCGGAGCCGAACGACGGGCCAGGATGGTGTCCTTGCCCTCTCCGGGGAGGGACGCGCTGTCGACCGGGGCGGTGAAGGCGATGCGTGCACCGTCCGGACTCCAGGCCGCGGCGCCGGCGCCGAGAGGGAGAGCGGTCAGGCTGCGGGCCTCGCCGCCGCCTGCAGGGAGGACCCAGAGCTGCGCGGGTCCGTCCTGCGCCCGCAGGAATGCCAGCTGCGCGCCGTCGGGGCTCCACACGGGGGCAGAATCCCCTGTGCCGTGCGTCAGCGGGGCGGGGGCTCCGCCGGAGGACGCCACCTGCCAGAGCGCGCGGGTGTCGCGGTCGCCGTCGCGGTCGGTCGTCCGCAGCACGTAGGCGATGCGGGTGCCGTCCGGAGACAGCGCGGGCTGCTCCGGTGTGCGGACGGAGAGCAGGTCGTCGACGGTGACGCGGTTCATGAGAGCTCCAATCGATGGTCAGTTCACTGTGTCCGCTGAGAGCGGGGACGGTGTTGTGGTCGCGGCCGAAACCAGGGGGATGCTTTGGGAGGTGGGCACAGTTCCGAGCGCGAGGTCCGCGTGCGTGCCGGCGAAATGGCATGCGGCTCCGGCTGAACCGGAGGGCAGGGGAGGATCCGCGATCACGCAGATCTGACGATCGGGTCGTGCCGCGGGACCGATCGGGCACCGCGGGTGGAACCGACATCCGCTGGGAGGCGCATGCGGGTCGGCGGGCTCCACGTCGACCGGGGCGAGCGGGTCGACCGCCAGCAGGTCGCCGTTCCTGGTGGGCGCCGCCTGCAACAGGTCCCTCGTGTACGGGTGCTGCGGGTCGGCGAGCACCTGCTCGGTGGGGCCGAACTCCACGATCCGCCCGAGATACATCACGGCGATGTGGTCGCTCAGATAGCGCACGACCGAGAGGTTGTGCGAGATGAACAGCATCGTGAGGTCGAGTTCACCGCGCAGCTCCCGCACGAGGTTCAGCACCGAGCCCTGCACCGACACATCGAGCGCCGAGGTGATCTCGTCGGCGATCACGACCTCCGGTCGCGCGGCGAGCGCTCTGGCGAGGGCGATGCGCTGTCGCTGCCCGCCGGAGAGCGCTGCCGGAAGAGACGGGGCGCGGTCGGCGTCCAGGCTCACCAGGTCGAGCAGTCTGGCGACCTCCGCGCGTCGGGCAGCGGTGCCGCGGATGTCGCGGGGGAGCGCCTCGGCGATGGACTCGCCGATCGTCATCCGGGGGTCGAGCGAGGAGAACGGATCCTGGAACACCATCTGGATGGGGCGCCGACGACGGAAGCTCCGCACATCCGCACCGTCGAGAGTGATCGCTCCCTCGCTGATCGGCGCGAGGCCGATCGCCGCGCGAGCCAGCGTCGATTTGCCCGACCCCGATTCGCCGACCAGCCCGACCACGGAGCCGGACGGCACGACGAGGGAGACGTCGTCGACGGCCGTGAGACCGGCGCGGTGCGTTCCGTAGCGCACGCTGACCCGATCGAATCGCAGTTCGCTCATCTCAGGACCGTCTCTTCCTCTTCGGTGCTCATGGCGATGGCCACCGGCACCGGAGCCTCGCCGTCGACCGGGTGCCAGCACGCGACCCGGTGTCCCGCTGCGTCGGCCACCAGTTCGGGGTCGCTCTCGCGGCAGAGATCGGTGGCGAGGGGGCACCGGGCGGCGAACGCGCACCCGACGGGGAAGGCCCCTGGCGCCGGCGGGCGGCCGGGGATCATCTTGAGCGGCTCGCTGCGGTCGGCGTCGAGCTCGGGTACGACCTCGAGCAGTGCCCGGGTGTACGGGTGCCTGGCGTCGGTGTGCAGGGTCGCAGCGGGCAGGTCTTCGACGATGCGGCCCGCGTACATGACGAGCACCCTGTCGCAGGTCTGCGCGACCACGGCGATGTCGTGGCTGATCAGCAGGATCGCGGCATCGGTGTCGCGCCGCACTCCCGCGAGCAGCTGGAGCACCTGTCGCTGCACCGTCACGTCGAGCGCCGTCGTCGGCTCGTCGGCGATGATCAGCCGCGGGTGGTTCATGAGACCCATCGCGATCATCGCGCGCTGCCTCATGCCGCCGGAGAACTCGTGCGGGTACTGGTGGGCGCGGCGGGCGGCCGCGGGCACCCGCACCGACTGCAGGCGCTCGATCGCCCGGTCCATGGCCTGCTTCCGCGTGATGTCCTGGTGCTCGGAGGCTGCCTCGGCGAGCTGCGATCCGATGCGCCTGGTCGGGTTGAACGACGTCATCGGGTCCTGGAAGACCATCGCGAGCGACGTGCCGAGCAGGCTTCGCACCGCCCGATCCGAGCTGGTCAGCAGCGGAGTGCCGCAGAAGTCCAGCTGCGCGGCGGCCACATGGCCGGGACGCTCGATGAGCCGGGCTGCGGCGAGGGCGGTCAGGCTCTTGCCCGATCCGGATTCGCCGACCACGCCGATCGCCTCGCCGCGCGACACGGTGAACGAGACGCCGCGCACCGGGGTGACCCACCCGGCGGCCGTGGGGAAGGAGACGCGCAGGTCGTCGACGAGGAGCACCACTTCTTCACCGTCGACCTGCGCGGGCTTGCTGGCATCGAGTCCGGTCGCTCCGGAGAGCGCGACGGTGGGAAGGCGATGGCGGCGCCGAGCCGACCGTCCGCCCAGGGCTGCAGCCGCCGTCTCTCCGAGGAGGTTGAAGGCGAGGCCGGCGATCACCACGGCCACGGCCGGTCCGAGCGCCGCCGCGGGGTTGAGGTAGATGCGGTTGAGGCCCTCGCCGAGCAGGCGACCCCAGTCGTACTCCGGCACCTGCACGCCCAGACCGAGGAACGAGAGTCCGGCGAAGGCCAGCAGTGCCGAACCGGCCGCGACGGTCGCGTTCACGATGAGCGGCTCGCCGATGTTGGGCAGGACGTGGCGGATGAGGACCCGCAGGCGCGAGACTCCGGCGACCCGGGCGGCGGAGATGAAGTCGCGACCGGCGATCGCCGCCGACAGGGTCTGGGTGAGACGGGCGAACTGCGGCGCCATCGCGAAGCCGATCGCGAGCACGGCACCGGTGGAGCCGACGCCGAAGATGACGGCGAAGAACAGGGCGAGGAGGAGGCCGGGGAAGGCCACGGCGATGTTGACGAAGCCGACGATCGGGCGTCCGACCCATCGGGGGAGCACCGACGGTGCCGTGCCGAGCAGCGTTCCGGCGACCACGCCGATGACCACCGCGACCACGGCGAGCACCACAGAGAGTCGGGTCGCGACCAGTACGCGGGCGAGCACGTCGCGGCCGAGGGCGTCGGTTCCCAGCAGATGCTCCGCGCTCGGTCCCTGCGTGATCGCGGTCGGGTCCACCTGCTCGGCCTGGGCGCCCCAGATCATCGGGGCGAAGATCGCGCCGAGCGTGACGAGCAGGATCAGACCGAGGGCGGTGATGCCGAGGGGCGAGCGGACGATGCCGGACCATGCCGTGCGTGCGGACATCATGCCTCCCTGATGGTGGAGCGAGGATCGAGGAGCGCGAGGATCACGTCGATCACGAGGTTCACGACCAGCACCCCCACGCCGTAGACGAGCACGATGCCCTGCACGACCGAGTAGTCCTTGGTGAGGATCGACTGCACGATCATGGTGCCGAGCCCCGGCCAGGCGAAGACGTTCTCGACCAGCACGGTGCCGGCGACCATCCCCGTCAGGAGCAGTCCGGTGAGGGTGAGGGTCGCGGTCATGGCGTTCGGCAGCGCATGGCGGGAGTAGATGCGGCGCGGCGCGAGGCGCTTGGCCCGCGCGGTGCGGATGAAGTCCTGGCCGAGCACGGAGAGCACCTCGACCCTGATGATGCGTGAGAACACCGCGATCGGGCCGACCGCGAGCGCCACGACCGGCAGCACGAGCGCGAACGGAGCGGTGTTCCCGGCGACGGGGAACCACCCGAGCGACACCGCGAACACGTACACGAGGCCGACAGCGAGGAGGAACTCGGGGATCGCGGCGAGGATGACCGAACCGGTCGCGAACGCCAGCTCCAGCCCGCGTCGGCGACCGCCGCGGGTGGCGACGGCCATGGTCACCCCGAGCGGGACCGAGACCAGCAGCACGAGCACGACCGCGAGCAGGGCGAGCTGGAGAGTCGCGGGGAGCCGGGTGGCGATGATCTCGGAGACGGGCTGGCTGGTGATCATCGAGGAGCCCATGTCGCCGGTGAACAGCCCCCCGATGTAGCGGAAGTACTGCACGATGAGCGGCTGGTCGAGGCCGAGAGCCGCGCGCCGGGCCTCGACGAGCTCGGCCGGGGCGTTCAGCCCGAGCGCCGCGCGCACCGGGTCGCCCGGCACGAGGTGGATCATGAGGAAGGCAGCCGTGACCAGCACCCACACCGAGAGCAGGAACTGCCCTCCGCGCCGGACCAGGAAGGACAACCAGGGGTTGTCCGACCGGGCGGATCTGATCAGTATCGCCTGCGTGGCGGTGGTGCTGGCCATCGGCTGTCTCCGGTCTCCGATTACTCGTACATGCGGATCGACGTGGGGTCGATGCCGTCGCCCTCGGTGAACGTCGCCTTGGTCGCGAAGGTCGACCGGTCGATGTTCGCGTACGGCATGACACTGGTCGTCGCGTACAGGGCCTGCTCGGCGGTGCCCCAGTCGTCGCACCCTTCGCTGCCGGCCTTCGCGGATGCCGCGGTGACGGCCTCCGTGTACTCCGGATTGTCGATCGAGGCGAAGTTGGTGCCGTTCGGCGGCGTCGGGCCCGAGTAGAACGGCACGAGCATGCTCGGCAGCGAGACGGTGAGCGGCGCGGCCGAGATGTCCCAGTCGCCCGTGGAGAACAGGGTCTCGCTCAGCGTGGGCGAGTCCACGGCGGCGACCGTGATGTCGACGCCCAGCTCCTTCCAGGCGGCCTGGGCGAGCTCCGCTGCGGCGTTGCCGGCGTCGCCGAGCTGCGAGGAGTAGATCATGCGCAGGGTCAGCGTCTCGCCGTCTTTGGTGCGCACGCCGTCGCTGCCGGCCTTCCACCCCGCCCCGTCGAGCGCTGCGGCTGCGGCCTTCGCGTCGAACTCGGGCATGAAGCCCTTCAGCACGTCCGCACGGCAGGGGTTCGGCGACACGGTCACGAGCCCGGTGGGCACGCTGGCGGATCCGCTGCCGAGAACCTGGCGCATCTGGTCGAGGTCGAGTGCCTCGAGCAGCGCCTCGCGCACGGCCTGGTCAGCGGTGGGGCGTCCCTCCGCCTGGTTGAAGATGAACTGTCCTGCCGGGGTCGGGATCTCGGTGTGGAACAGCCCGGCGTCCTTGAGGCGCTTGTTGTCCGGACCGATCACGAGGGCGGCGTTGACCTCGCCGGAGAGCAGCAGGTTCGTGGCGGTCGTCTCGTTCGGGATGACGCGGAAGACCACGGAGTCGGGGAGCCCCTTCTGCTTCGGGTCCCAGTCATCGGGGCCCCAGGTGAAGTCGTTGCGACGGGTCAGCGTGTATTGGCTGTTGGGGACGACTTCGGTCATGGTGAACATGCCGGTGGCGCCTTCGCCCTTGGCGAGCGCATCCGGGTCGTCGATCACCGATCCGCAGACGATCGAGATGCTGCCGATGTTCTCGATCAGGAACGAGTCCGGTCGTCCGCTGGTGACGGTCACCGTGCCGGCGGTGTCGTCGCCCACGGCACTGGTGCCCGGCTGCACCTGCAGCCCGACCAGGGGCGAGCCGTTGGCCGGGTCTCCGATGTGGGTGATGTTCGCGGCCACGTCGGTGGCCGTGAGCGGGGTGCCGTCCTCGCACGTGAGACCGTCACGGAGCGTGAAGGTCGCGGTCGTGGTGTCCGCCTCCCAGGAGTTGGCGAGGCCGGAGGCGATGCTGCCGTCCTCCAGCACCTCGACGAGCCGCGCGTACAGGAAGCGGTCGATCGAGCGCGCGACGGACATCACGGTGACGAAGGGGTCGAGGCTGCCGGGATCGGTGGAGATCACCGAGGTGAAGGTCTTGCCGTCGGCGAGCACGCCGTCCGTGGCATCCCCGCTGGGCGGGGCGCCTCCGGCGCAGGACGTCAGGGCGAGCGCCGCAGCGCCGAGCAGCGCGACCAGCGGGGTACGAGAACGCATCAGAAGCCTCCAGCAGTGTTCGGGATGGTGCAGGTGGGTGGTGCAGGGGGATACGGGTCGGGGATCAGCGCGCGCGCAGGTCTTCGACGGCGGCGAAGGCGGCGCGTCCGATCGAGGCGTCCACGAGCGGCTGTCGGTCGCTGAGCGATGCTGCTCGAGTGAACACGGCCACCGCGTACTGACGGCCGTCGGGGTAGGTGACCACACCGGCTTCGTTGCGCCAGGTCGGGAGTGTGCCGGTCTTCGCGGCGATGCGCACCTCGGCAGGGAACCCGGAGGTGAGTCGGTGCGGCCAGATCTGCAGTGCCATGATGTCGCGCGCCTGACGACAGGCCTCCGGTGCGGCGGCGGCGTCGGTCCACAGCGCGTTCAGCACGGCGGTCACCTCGCGCGGCGTGGAGTGCGACGTCCGCAGCGGCTGCACGGCGTCGAGGGCGAGGATCTGCTCCGCGCTCGCTCCGGTCAACAGGTCGTCCAGGTCGCTGTCGGCCGCGCCGCCGAGGTCGG
>NZ_LSJW01000068.1:0-4169 GCF_001557335.1 Microbacterium sp. CCH5-D1 | reverse complement strand
CTACTTGAGTTCGTCTTTGACGTCCTCGGTGGTCTTCTTCACCTTTGCTTCGGTCTGGTCGACGGCACCTTCGGCAGCGAGCTTGTCGTTGTCGGTGGCGTTGCCGATCTTCTCCTTGGCCTTGCCGGTGAGGTCCTGTGCAGTGTTCTTGATCTTGTCGTCGAGTCCCATAACGGGTTCCCTTTCCCTTGTGGTGTGGCACCGCGTGTGCGGGGCGTGTCAGTCGTCGTCGGAGTCGATGACGGCGTTTTCGGCGGCATCCATTGCCGCTTGGCCTTCTTCGGGTGATTCGGATCCCGCGGATGCTGCGGAGTCGTCGTCTACCGAGGTGTAGTTCTCATCATTACCCTGCGTGGAGGGGTCTGTGCGCGAATCGTTCATGTGCTCTCCGGTCAGTTGTGTGGTGAGGAGCGGGTTTGTGTGCGCGTCCGGATCAGCCCGAGGGGTTCTCGAGCGGGCGACCTTTGTCGTCCGTGGTCTCGGGGAGAGGCGCGCGGGGCGTGTGGGAGTCCTGTTCCTTGCCGGCATTGTCGGCGGGTTTCGGGTCGTGCTTGTGGTTCGACATGCTCAGCTCCGGTGGGTGAGGCGGTGCAGGAGCCCGACGACAGGACGTTGCTGTTCGCCCTGTTGTGCGCCGAGCACGATGAGCACACCGGTGAGAGCAGGAAGGACCCATTGCATGACGCGCTGTTGACGCTGCGCGGAAGCCAACTCCGGCGACGCCGCCCCATCGGCCTCGGTGACGCCCTTGCCGCCTTCGTCGGCATGGTTGCCGATCTTGGTGCCGAGGATTCCTGCGTACAGGGTGGCGGCAGCGGCCGCAGCGGTGAGCACGAGCTTCACATTCGTGTTCGTGCGGGATTCCGGCTGCGCCGCCAAGCGTGACTTGTTACCCACGATGAGGCCGGCGCCGCCGATGCCGTGCGCGATGATGGCAGCCAGCTGGACCGGCGCCCACTTTGCCCATCCGATGGAAGACAACCGCAGACGCTCCGCCGGATCGGTGGCTTTCGCGGTGCCGCCGTTGAGGCCGACGGCGCCCATCAGGGTGCCTCCGAACCACGCGGCGAGTCCCACGTCGTGCAGGGATCGAACAAGAGTGTTGCGACCGGTCATGGTGCGGTTCCTATCGGTGATGAGTGTGATCTGTGAGTGGGGTGCCGTTTAGGACTTGGCTTTGCGGCCGACGAAGAAGCCGTAGATGAGGAGGACGATGAGCGATCCGCCGATGGCGAGGAGCCAGGTCTGCAGGGAGAAGAACTCCTCGAGCGGAGCGTTGAACAGCACACTTCCCAGCCACCCACCCAGGAGTGCGCCAACGACGCCGAGGAGGAGGGTGATGAACCAGCCGCCGCCCTGCTTGCCAGGGAGGATGAGTTTGGCGATGGCGCCGGCGATAAGGCCGAGGAGAAGAAATCCGAGGAATCCCATGGGGTGATCTTTCTGTGCGGGGTCGCGACGGGTCAGTCGCGGCGAGCGAGGGTGGTGAGGATAGCGGTCAGCCCGGCGAGGGAGACCGCGCCGATGGTGAGCACGCGTGCCGGGTTGTCGCTGTAGGCGGTGCGCAGCTTGTCCAGCGCGTCGTTGATGAGGATGCGTGCCTTGTCGACGGTGTCGGTCACGATGTGGCCGAGGTCATCGGTCTTGCCGTTCGCGGCGTTCGAGGTCTTGTCGATGGCGTCGTATGCGGTGTGGGCGGCGTGGTCGGTGTTGTCTGTGTCTGAGGCCATGAGGGTTCTCTTCCGGCTACTTTGCGATGGCGCGGGTCAGTTTGCGGCTGCCGGCTTTTGTGGTTTTGCGTGCGGAGCGCACGCCGCGGGTGTTCCACGCCTTCTTCGCGTTCTTTTTGATGGAGCGGTATCGGCCATGGCCGGCGCGGGCGCCGAGCGTGTAGGCGCCGAATGCGATGGCGGCGACGAACAGGATGCGGAGGGAGGTCATATCAATCCGTTCGGTGGTTATGAGAGGCGACGCTGGTCGTGCGCGAGCTTGGCGCGCAGGCCGGAGTGCACCGAGATGTAGGTCTGGACGTTCTTTCCGGTCAAGGTCGCCAGGTTTGAGACGAGTTGGTCCACGTCGGCGACCACCTGGGCTGGGGAGGTGTTTTGCCGTGGTGTCACGCTGACGTGCATGACCGGGGTCTTGCGGATGTCGTTGGCGGTGACTGCGGAGAACAGGATCTCGTCGCGCTGATTCAGGGAGTGTTTCAATGCGTCGGAGGCGAACGAATCCTGCACGGTGACGCGTCCGAGCGGGTTCTGTGAGCCGGTGGAGCGCAGGACCGTGTGGGAGCGGCCGCCGCCGACTCGGGTGAGCGCGACGATGAGGAGGATGACGAGGAACAGGATCAGCACGATGGCGGCAACAGCGATCCAGCTGATGGTGGTCGCTCCGACTGTCGTGGTGGCAATCGCGTTGTCCAGCCATCCCTGCCCGGCCTCGGTTGCTCCGGTCCAGTATTCTGCGCCGGCGGGCCACACGATGATGGCGACGAGCACGGCGCCGATGGCCAGGAACAGGATGCCGATGATGAATAGAACGATCCTGTTCAGGGCGCGGTTGGTGCGGTTCATTGCTCGTCCTCGTTTTGTTTCGGGCGCTCCACGCGGACGCGGGTCTTCACCTTGGGTGTGAGCTGGTAGCTGTCCACCTCGGTGGCCGCGAGTTGCTGGATCGGGTCTTTGTCGAGGGGGACGCCGACGGCGGTGCGCACGGTGACATCGACGGTGCGGTGCGAGACACCGACGGTGATGTCCTCGCGGGCGATGCCGGTCTCGTCACTCAGATGCTGGGCGACGGATGCGGCGATGACCCCGTTGTCCACGAGCACCGCACGGTTGTCGTGCTGCATCTGGTGTTTGGACAGCCGCCCGGGGGCGAGGGCGAGGAAGACGAAGATGACGCCGAGCACGGCGAGCACGACCCCGAAAATGGCGACGAGCCAGCCGGGTTGCGCGGTCGGCAGCCCGATGAGCCACGTCGCCGCGGCCGCGGGCCCCAGCAGCAGCGCGGGCTGTGCGAGCAGGAACAGCACGATCTCGGTACCGATGTAGATCAGCACGACCAGCAGCAGCACGACCGCGATGATCATCGCGACGGTGCGGGGCGAGTGGGTTTCGCGCCGCAGGACGCGGCGGAAGACGGGGGAGCTCATTTCACTCTCTTCTTCTGCTGGGCGATGACGGCACCCGTGATGGTGATGTTCACCCGGGTGACCTCACGTCCGGTGACGTGCGCGATGCGGTCCCGGAGTTGCTCCTGCGCGGTCTGCACACGCTCGAGGACCGGGGCGCCGGCACGGATGGCGGCTGTGTCGTCCAGGTGTGGGATCGGGAGGGGTGTGCGGATCGTCAGGGAGATTCCGCCCCGCGCTTCCGACACCCCCACCGATACGTCACCGCGATCCACCCGCAGGGTGGTGGCAGTCGCTTCCTCAGCGACCTTCACGAGCACGCGCTCTTTGATGGTGATGCGGCCAGGGTAAGGCGAGGCGTCGTGCGACGCCCCGGCGGCGACCCGCGTGAGGTCGCCGCCGGCCTGGCCGGCTCCAGCCGCACTCATCACGAGGTGCGCCGGCCGGAGAACGCGTTCGCGAGACCGCGCACGTCGAGCTTGCCCGACATGATGCGCCCGACGAGCGCGCCGATACCCATGAACAGGGCCACGAGGAGGAATCCCCAGAACCCGAACAGCAGGATCGAGACAGCGAGGATGACGCCCATCAGAGCGCCGGTGACGGTCGGGCTCATGAGACGCGCGACTCTTCCTCGTCCTTGTCGTCCGACGGCAGGTGCACGTCGTTGACCTCGACGTTGACCTCGACAACCTCGAGTCCGACCAGCTGGCTGATCGCACCGCTGACCGCAGCGCGGACGTTGGAGGCGACCTCCTGGACCGGCATCGGGTACTCGACGACGATGGTGATGTCCGCGGCGGCCTGGGTCTCCCCGACCTCGACCTTGACGCCCTGGGACTTGTCGTCGGCGTTCACGACGCTGCGGATCGCACCCATCGCACGGGCGCCACCGCCACCGAGCGCGTACACGCCGGGAACCTCACGCGCGGCGATACCGGCGACCTTGGCGACCACACCATCGGCGATGGTCGTCTTGCCGGCCGCGGTGTCATCCGAGGTGGGGCGGGCGGGGGTGGTGCGGTCCACCCGGGAG